>JAFAWJ010000228.1 GCA_019242065.1 Chloroflexota bacterium | reverse complement strand
CCTCACCGCCTGTCGTCCTGAGCAATCTGGCCGCGCGTACGTCGAAGATTCGCCTGTTCACCGCCGTCACCACGCTGAGCCTGCTCGATCCGGTGCGCGCCTACGAGGATTACGCCACGCTCGACAACCTCTCGGATGGTCCCCTGGAGCTGATCATCAGCAAGGGCAACGGCGCAGCGCAGCGGCAGCTGTTTCACGTCACCGAGCAGGATCAGTGGGACCGCAACGCCGAGTCGTACGACCTGTTCCGTCGGATCTGGCGTGAGCATCGGATTACCGCGGAGCCCAGATACCGGCCCTCGTTGCACGACGCCGAAGTCTGGCCGCTGCCTCTGCAGCAGCCCGTGCGTATCTGGCACGGTAGTGCGACCAGCAAAGCCTCGGTCGACCTGGCCGCGCGATACGGGGATCCGTTGTTTTCCGCGAACGTGACCAATCCGATCGAGCCCTACGCGGAGCTCGTCCGCTACTACCGCGAACGCTGGGCCTTCTACGGTCACGATCCGGCGCAGGTGACGGTCGGAGCGGGTACGGCGGGCTATTACGCTGAACGCAACTCGCAGGACGCAATCGCGCATTACCGTCCCGCGTTCGAGGGTTACCTGGCCATGCAGCGCCGCATGGGTCTCCAGCCGGTGTTTCCCACGCTGGAGGACTACATCGAGCGGAGCTCGGCGCTGATCGGTAGTCCGGCGCAGATCATCGACAAGGTGCATCGCTACCACGCGCAGCTCGGACACTCGGTCCTGCATCTGCACGCCGACGCCGGAAGTTTGACGGAGGCCCAGCACCGCGCCAGCCTGGAGCTCTTCCAGGCCGAGATCGCGCCGACACTCCGTCGTGAGATTCCCGACCCGGCCTGGGGTTGGGGCCCGGTGACCGACGCCGAGCGTGCTGGGTCTGGCCGTCTTTCAGTGCCGGTCAGCTCCGGGGCTGACTGAGAGGCAAGACGCGTGGCCAACATTCCGCTCGCAGTTCTGGATCTGGTGCCGGTCTTGTCTGGTTCCGACGCTGCCCAGGCGCTGCGCAACAGCATCGACCTGGCGCAGCGCGCCGAACGGCTCGGCTACACGCGCTACTGGTTTGCCGAACACCATCTCAATCCGGGCGTGGCGGGTACCTCGCCGGCCGTCGTCCTGGCACTGACCGCCGCGGCGACCGCCCACATCCGCATCGGCTCTGGCGCCGTCCAGATGGGGCACCGCACGGCTTTGTCGACGGTCGAGGAGTTCGGCCTGATCGACGCGCTCCACCCCGGCCGCCTCGATCTGGGCATCGGCCGCTCCGGTGGCCGGCCACAGGCGAAACCTGAAGCTGCACTCGTCGGCGGTTCGCGGACGGCCGTTGTCGACGGCTGGACGACCAACGGGGTGCGCATTCCCGCGCGCTACTCGCCCGCGCACCTGGTCAATTCGCCGCGCTTCGCGATGCAGCGCACGCTGCTCCAGTTGCCCGGTGCGCAGCCGCAGAACTATACGGAGCAAGTCGGCGACATGCTGGCCCTCCTCGCCGGCACGTACCGGTCCCGCGAGGGCGAGCCCGCACGCGTGGTGCCCGGCTCCGGCGCGCAGCTCCAGGTCTGGGTTCTTGGCAGCAGCGGTGGAGAAAGCGCCACCGTCGCCGGTGCCAATGGGCTGCGGTTTGCGGCCAATTATCACGTCAGTCCGGCGACGGTTCTCGAGGCGGTGGACGGCTACCGGGCGGCATTCCAACCGTCCGCCGAGCTGCAGCGACCGTACGTCAGTGTGTCGGCGGACGTGGTCGTGGCCCGCGACGGCGCCACAGCCCACGAGCTGGCGACCGGGTTCGGCCTGTGGGTGCGCAGCATCCGCAGCGGCGAGGGTGCAATTCCGTTCCCGGCTCCAGCCGAAGCGCGCAAGCATACCTGGAGCGACGCGGATCGCCAGCTCGTCGTCGACCGCGTCGAGACCCAGTTCGTCGGTTCGCCGGACCAGGTGGCCGACCAGCTCGAACAGCTGCGTGAGGCGACTGATGCGGATGAGCTGATCATCACTACGATCACGCACGATCACGTAGACCGGGTCCGCTCGTACGAGCTGCTGGCTGAGGAGTGGCAGCGGCGAGGATGAGCCCGGCCCGCTAGATCAAGACGGCTCCTCGTCGCCGCGCGATTATAGACTCTCGGACCAGCGCCAGTTCCGAGCTTCTGGCCGATCGATGCCCTCGGTATACGCGTACGCGATGCTGTCGATGATCTGGCCTTTGAGCCACTCCTTGAGGTGCGCCCCGGAGCCTTGCAGCCGCGGCACGCGGTCGATCACGTCGATCGCCAGATTGAAGCGATCGACCTGGTTGCGGATCGCCAGCTCCAGCGGCGTGTTGATGTTGCCCTGTTCCTTGTACCCGCGCACATGGATGTTGGCGTGGTTGGTGCGCCGATAGGTGAACTTGTGAATGAGCCACGGATAGCCGTGGAAATTGAAGATCACCGGTTTGTCCCGGGTGAACAACGAATCGAAGTCGCGATCAGAGAGTCCGTGCGGGTGCTCCGTATCGTTCTGCAGCCGGTACAGGTCGACCACGTTCACGAACCGGATTTTGAGGTCGGGGAGTCGCTCGCGAAGAATGGCGACAGCCGCCAGCGCTTCCTGCGTCAACACGTCGCCGGCGCTGGCAATGACCACGTCTGGGTCGGCGCCCTGGTCATTGCTGGCCCACTCCCAGATCCCAATGCCCTTGGTGCAGTGGGTGATCGCCGCCTCCATGTCCAGGTACACCAGATGGGGTTGCTTGTCCGCCACGATCACGTTCACGTAGTCCTCGCTGCGCAGGCAGTGGTCGCCCACGCTCAGCAGGCAGTTGGCGTCCGGTGGCAGATAGATCCGCGTCACCTCAGCGCTCTTGTTGCTTACCAGGTCGAGAAAACCAGGGTCCTGGTGCGTGAAGCCGTTGTGGTCCTGACGCCAGACCAGCGACGAAATCAAGAGATTCAAGGACGAAATCGGTGCGCGCCAGGACAGCTCGGCTTTCGACTTGTCCAGCCACTTGGCGTGCTGGTTGTACATCGAGTCGATAATGTGCACGAAGGCTTCGTACGTGTTGAACAGCCCGTGCCGACCGGTGAGCAGGTAACCCTCGAGCCAGCCTTCGAGCGTGTGCTCGCTGAGCATCTCCATCACCCGGCCGTCGGGTGAGATATGCGTGCCGTCCGCATCTTCAGGTCGAATCTCAGCCAGCCAGGTCTTCTGGCTCGCCTCGTAGACGCCCTGGAGGCGGTTTGAGGCATTTTCGTCAGGGCTGAAGATCCGAAAGCTGGTCATGTTTTGCCGCATGACGTCGCGCAGGTACGTGCCCAGCGTTTCGGTGGGCGAGGCTTCGATCGCTCCCGGTCGGTCAATCCCAACGGCGTAGTCACGAAAGTCCGGCAGATTCAGCGCCTTGCGCAGTCGACCGCCGTTGGCGTGCGGATTGGCGCTCATGCGACGATCGCCTTCCGGTGGCAGAGACCGCAGCTCTGGGATCAGCGTACCGTTGGCGTCGAACAGCTCCTCCGGTCGATAACTGCGCAGCCAGTCCTCCACCACCTTCAAGTGCTCGGGATTCGACGTCACGTCGAGCACGGGGACCTGGTGGGCGCGCCACGAGCCTTCGATCCGGTGACCGTCAACCTCCTTGGGTCCGGTCCAACCCTTGGGGGTGCGCAGAATGAGCATCGGCCACCGCGGCCGCTCTGCGCTCCCCGACTCGCGCGCAGCGTGCTGAATCGAGCGGATGCCTTCGATCGCCTCGTCGAGTGCGCTGGCCATCCGCTGATGCATGTCCATGGGGTCGTCGCCTTCGACGATCGTCGGCGCCCAACCATAGCCTTTGAACAGAGCCTCCAGTTCTTCGGTGGAGATCCGCGCGAGGAGCGTCGGATTGGCGATCTTGTAGCCGTTCAGGTGCAGGATGGGCAGCACCGCGCCGTCGCGCACCGGGTTCAGAAATTTGTTCGAATGCCACGAGGTGGCCAGCGGACCCGTTTCGGCCTCGCCGTCGCCGACGACCACACTGACGATGAGGTCCGGATTGTCGAAGGCCGCGCCGAACGCGTGCGACACGCTGTAGCCCAGCTCGCCGCCTTCGTGGATGGAGCCGGGCACTTCGGGGGTGCAGTGGCTGCCCAGTTGTCCGGGGAACGAGAACGCGCGCATCAGCCGTAAAAGACCATCTTCGTCCTGGCTCTTTTCGGGGTACACCTCCGAGTAGGTGCCCTCCAGGTAACAGTTGGAAATCACGGCTGGTGCGCCGTGCCCAGGACCCGAGATGTAGATCATGTTCAGGTCGTACCTGGCGATTACCCGGTTCAGGTGAACCCAGGCGAACGTCTGACCGGGGTCGGAGCCCCAGTGTCCGAGCAAGCGGTTTTTGATGTGCTCGGGGCGAAGCGGCTCGCGCGCTAACGGATTGTCGCGCAGGTAGATCATGCCCGCGCACAGAAAATTGCAGGCTCGCCAGTAGGCGTCGATGCGCTGAAGCTCGCTCGAGCTGAGTGGCTCGGCTCTGGTCGATTGCAAGTGCATGATGGCTTCTAGAGTGTAGGCTCGCATGAACTGACGTGTTCTGGCACGTGAGCTACCGTTCTGTTTACGTCGGGCAACATCCAGGCGGCCGTGGTTGTGCAACCCGCGGCACCAGCAAGACTGACCGACGAGACGTGCGAACCACTTCATCCGCGACGCTGCCCAGGACCGACCGCAATAGTCCGGCCGGCCGCGCGTGCTCATCACAATCAGGTCCGCGTCGACCTCGCCAGCCGTTGCCACGATGCCTGTCGCTGCGGCCTGTCGCCGCGCCGCGCGGCGGGCCACCGTGGCTGCCGCAGGCCGGTATTGACACGATTGTAGCCAAGGGTCGTAACACACTCCGGAGTGCTCGCGTTAGTCGGAATTGTGGCATCGGATCTCCACAGCTGGACATACCGACAGGGCTGACGGAGGAGCAGCATACGGTCGGATCGGACCAGTAGTAGACAGGCGGGGAGCCATACGCTTGTGAATAGCTGTCGAAAGCGCTCCGGGTGTCGCCCCGCACCGGCCCGCTGACAGAAACAACGAGAGGGAACCGACCCTCGCTCGGCGACAGGTAGCTCCGTCACCGACTTCGCGACGGAGTCGCCGAGCGACGATGACAGCAGCGTGACGCCCAGGCGTCGCGTCGTGCGCACCTGGCGGCCGCCTGTAGAGACATCCAGGTGGCGTGAGCCACGCGCTGCTCTGAAATGTTGTCAGGAGAATTGCATTGCTCAGAGACAGAGTCATTGGGATAACTGCCGCGTGCGTACTCACCGGCAGCCTGGCTTCACCGACCTTCGCGCAGACTGCGCCGGCCTCGACAACCCCGAGTTCGTTGCCGCCGGTCACACTGCTCAACGAATTCCGGCCCATCGGCGGTGTGAACAACAACCTGACCGGTCAAAGCCCCAATGCGACCCCAAACAGTCCGGAGCTAGCACTGGCTCCGCTCAACTTCGCGCCCGGGCCCAACGACGGGCTGGTGGACGGACCGAACCCGAGAACCATCAGCAACGTCATCGCGGGTGGCACCGGTGCGCAGGGCCAGAATGGCGCCACCACGGATCCAGGTGCCTCGGCATGGTTGTATGTGTTCGGGCAGTTCGTGGATCACGATCTGGATCTTGAATCCAACTCACCATCCGGCACGCCTATCAACATCACGGTGCCGGTCGGTGATCCCGTGTTTCCGAACGGCTCAGTCATCGACATGACCCGCGACGACAGGAATCCGACAACCAACACCATCATCAACACCACCGCGGGCTACCTTGACCTGTCACAGCTGTATGGCTCGACAACCGCCGTGGCGACTAGTTTGCGCAACCCGGACGGGACGCTCACAAGCTCGCACAACGGCCAGTATCTCCCCATCTCCGGCTCGAATTTCGTCACGGGTGACCCGCGCGTCATGGAGAACCCGGAGCTGACGGCGGTCACGACGCTCTTCATGCGTGAGCACAACTACTGGGTTGCCACGCTGAAGGCTCAAAACCCGAGTTGGAGCGGCGATCAGCTGTACAACATGGCTCGGGCGATTACCACGGCCGAATACGAAAACATCATCTACACCGAGTATTTGCCGCTCCTGGTGGGTCAATTCCCCAGCGGCTATCCCGGCTACAACCCGCACGCGAATGCCCAGGTCACCCAGGAGTTTGCCGAGGCCGCGTTCCGCATGGGGCACTCGCAGGTGTCGGACCAGCAAGAAGGCCTCGACAACAATGGCAATCAGGTCTTCAGCGAATCGCTCGCGAACGCATTCTTCAACACGGCCCAGATCGACATCTCCAACGGCGTCAACCCGCTGCTGCGCTCGCTCTCAGTAGACAACTCGCAGGCGACAGACGTCTACGTCATGAACGGACTGCGGAATCTGTTGTTTGCGCCGCTCGCCGGCGGCAATATCGACACGATCGATCTCATCGCGATCGACATTCAGCGCGAACGCGATGCAGGTGTCGGCACGCTGAACCAGACGCGGAAGGCGCTGCACCTGCCCGCCTATACATCCTTCAGCGCCCTGACGAGTGACCCGGTGCTGCAGCAAAGCCTGCAGGCGACGTACGGCAGCATCGACAACGTCGATCTGTTCATGGGTGGTCTGGCGGAAGCCCACGTCAACGGTGGGCGGCTCGGTCAGACCTTTGAGGTGATCATCGGTCTTCAGTTCTTCAATCTGCTCACTGGCGATCGCTTCTTCTGGCAGAATCAGAACTTTGATTCGAATACGGCTCACATGATCGCCGGCACGACGCTGGCGACGATTCTCAGGCGGAATACGAACTCGACGAACGTGCCGGACCACGTGTTTATCCCGACCGCCGTCGGCACGCACCGAACGCCCGCCGCGGCAATGGCGCTGAGCGCACCGTCGCCGGTGAATACCAACGGCCAACCGTTCATCTTCCCGTAAGTCAGCGCGACGGCAGTGGAGTTCGATGCATCGAGTGACGGCTGCTCCACTGCCGAGTCCACGCCGTCACATCGCTTGAAGCGCCGGCAGGACCCGTCTGCCGAAGAGCTCCAGCGCGGGCAGCATGGCATCCCGGTCCAGGTCGGGAAAGTTCAGATCGAGGATGCCCGGCTGCAGCGCGCGGTGCACCCGCTCGATCTGCCGCAGCACGCTGTCCGGCGAGCCAATCAGGAGCTGGCCACTCTCCACCCGCGCCTCCACGCTCGCCGCTCCGCGCGGCGCCGGCGTCGGAGCGGGAGTCCGAGTCGGAGTCCGAGTCGCACTCGACGACGCACGGTAACTCGACTGCCGCAGCGCCTGGCTCACACTCGCGGTCGGCTGCCCGACGATGAACGCTTCTGGATCCAGCGTGGCATACGCCTCCGCGTCGGTTTTTCCAATGTGGATCGAAATGCGGTACAGCACCTGTTCAGAGGTGGGGTGCCAGCCCGCCGCTGCGGCGTGTGAGCGATACTGGCACACGCACTCCCGGGCGCTGGTCAGCGTGGTCGCCGCGAACCCCACCCCGACACGCATGCGCGCCGCCAGCGCCGCCGCATCCGGACTCGACCCGGACATATAGATCGGCGGATGCGGCGCCTGCAGCGGACGCGGCCACACCGCGACCGTGCGGTAGTCGTAGTAGCGTCCGGCCCAGCCAAAGGGTTGGGGTTCGGTCCACGCATGAATCATCAGCGTCAGCGCTTCTTCAAACCGCTCGCGCGATTCGTCGACGTTGACCCCATACGTCAAATACTCGGTGGGGATGCCGCGCAGCAGGCCGGCGACGATCCGACCGCCGGTCAGGTTATCCAGCATCGCGAACTCTTCGGCGACGCGCACGGGATTCAGAATCGGAAGATCGGCGCCCAGCACCGCGATGCGCGCGCGTTTCACGCGCTGGCTCAGCGCCGCGGCCATGACCAGCGGGTTCGGCGTGAGGCAGATCGGCGCGTAGTGGTGTTCGGCGACGGTCACCCAGTCGAACCCGAGCTGGTCCGCGGCTTCGAACGCCTCCAGCGCCAGGTCCATCGAGGCCTGGCCAATCTCCGCTCGACAATCCACGGGCGACGCCGGCCATGCACGCCGCTCCGCCTGGCCGACGTACGGGACCCGCGTATAGAAGGTGGCTTTCATCGCCGCGCGATCACGCCGGCGCGACCGCGCCCCAGACGGCGTTGGCGACCTCCAGCACCACGTCCAGCTTGCGCCACTGCTCGTCGGCGCCCGGCAGTTCGGGATAGTCCGCCGGGTTGAAGCCGCCGTGCCGAAAACCGCACTGGGGGCTGACCGCTAGTTGCTCGAGCGGGAGGTAGCGGGCCGCCGCGTCGATGCGACGCCGCACCTCGTCGACGCTCTCGACGCGTCTGGACTTGGTGGTGACCACGCCCAGCACCACGATTTTGTCGCCGGGCACAAAGCGGAGGGGAGAGAAGTCGCCCTCGCGTTGTTCGTCGTCGTACTCCAGCAAGAACCGATGGTAGCGCAGCCCGTTGAAGAGCTGTTCCGCGATGCCGTCATACGCGCCGGAGCGTGGCACCCCACCGGCATTGTTGCCCCGACAGACGTGCATGCCAAACGTCACGTCGTCGAACCCGTCGATCAGGGCATTGTCGGCGTCGATGGCGTGCTGCAGCGCCTGGGCCGGATCGACACCCTGGCCCCGCAGACGCTCGACCGCCTGCGGATCGACGAACCGGAACGCGTAGCTCGGTCCGTCGATCTGGATGTAGCGGCAGCCAGCCTCGACCAGTCCGGCGATCATCTGCCGCGAGATGCGCAGCACGTCCCGTTCGAACGACTCCATGTCGGCGTACACGTCCTTCGACGCCGCCAGGTCGATGCCGCCGCGGAGGTGGTCGACGTTGACCAGGGCGACCTTAACGGGCCGATTGGCCGATCGCTCGGCGAACTGATACTCCTCCAGTGGTGCGTTGCTGACCAGCTCCAGACGCTGGCGCGCCGGCTTCGGGCCGCTGGTGCGCGCCTGAAACAACTGCTCGCCCCACTCCCAGCCGCGTACTTGTCGAAAGCTGTCCATGTAGCCGGTGCGTCGCAGCTCGCCGTCGGTCACGAATGGCAGTCCATGGCGCTCCTGTTCGGCGATGACCTCCGGAATGGCTGCGTCCTGCGCGCGCTCGAGCGCGTCGGCGTCGATCTGGCCGGCACGATGACGCTCGAACGCAGATTGCAGCGCCGGCGGCCGCATGAGCGATCCGGTGTGATCGGCACGAAGCGTGATGAAGGAGTCAGTCACCGAGCCACATCTCCGTATAGGTCAGTCTGTTGGAGCGGTCGATGCGCAGCGCGTGGACCTTGCTGCTCGCAATCGAAATGTTCGGGTACAGCGAGATCGGCATCACGAACGACTGGTCCAGGATGATGTCATTCAACTGACTGTAGATCGCCTTGCGTTTGGTCGCGTCGGGCTCGGTAGCCGCCTGGCCCACGAGCTGGGTCCAGGTGGGGTCTTTGAAGTTGCCCTGCTCCGTCCAGGTCGGGCCGCCAATCGTGAACGTGGCGCTCGGTTCGCTCACGTTGGCGTACGCACCGGCACTCAGCATGACGCCGTTGTAGGTCATGTTGGTCGTCGCGGCGCTGAACGTGGGATTGTCGGCCGGTTTGATGGTGGCGGTGACGCCAACCTGTGCGAGGTCCGCCTGATAGATCTGCGCGAGCTGCGCGTATTCGCTGGCGTAGCCGGCTGTCGCGTAGTTGATGTCGATGGCGGGTTGGCTCAGGCCCGAACTGGCCAGCAGCGATCGGGCCTTGTCGAGGTCGAAGGTGTAGCGATTCACTTTGTCGGCCTCGAACGCGGCCGACGAGGCGGGGTAGGGCAGGTCCTGCGGCGCTCCGACGACGCCCTGCAGCACCGCGTCGGTCCAGCGCTGGCGGTCGATGGCGTAGTTCAGTGCCTGCCGAAAAACCTTGTTGTCGGTCGGCGCCTTGATCGAATTCGCCGCGATATAGAACCACGAGCCGCCCTGGTCGAAAAACAGGACGTTGAAGTTTGGATTCGACTTGAGTCGGATCGCGTCGGCGACCGGCGGCAGGTGCGCGATGTCCACAGCGCCCGCCTCGAGCGCGACGATCATCGCCTGCGCGTCGTGCATGACCTGGTTGTACAGGCCGTCGATGTACGGCCGGCCGGTCATCCAGTAATTCGAGTTTTTGGCGAATGACAGGTGGTCGCCGGGCATCCATTCGACGAACATGAGTGGACCGGTGCCATTCATTCTGGTGCTGGCGTCCGGACCTTCCATGGTCTGCTGGTCGAGGATGTTGAAGTAGTGGAAGAAATCGAACAGACCCGGACGCGACGCGTCCGATTGCAGCACCACGGTGTATTTGTCGGGGGTCTGGATGTCGGTCCACCACGCGCTCTCGTAGCTGAGGCTGCCGACGATCGCCGCCAGGTTCGGATCGCGGACGCGCAGCAGGTTCCAGCGCACGTCGTCGCTGGTGAAGTCGCGGCCGTTGTGGAACTGAACGCCCTTGCGCAGGTTCAGTTTGATGCGCTTGAAATCGGGATCGACGTCCCAGCTCTCGGCGAGCGCGGCCTGGAGCTGGAGGTCGTAGTCGAAATAGACCAGGCGGTCGTACACGTTCCAGGTGGTGCTGTTCTGGAGTGGGGAGGCCTGATGTCCGTCCAGACGGGGGATGTCCCCGACGTCGGCGGTGCGCACGGTGCCGCCGGAGCGCGGCGGCGTGGTGTCGGTGGGTGCGACCTGGGTGGCGAGCACGGCACCAGGGGTTGCGCCAGCGGCAGCGTTGCTGCTCGACGGCGTGCCGGCCGTCTCCGTTCCTGACGGGCCGCCTCCCGTCGCGGTCGAGGGTGTGCCGGCCGTACCCGTTCCTGACGGGCCGCCTCCGGTCGCGGTCGCGCTCGTCGCCGCCGTCTGCGCTCCGCCCGGCCCGCACGCGACCGCCAGCACCCCGCCGCCCGCCGCGGCAACCAGCACCAGCGCCGCTCTGCGCGTCAGCCGTCCGAATGCCACCGCGCGATTGTAACCGGTTGCCTTGTCTGGACTTTGCTCAGCCCAGGCGCCGCTTGATCTCGTCGATCGGCAGTGCGCTCCAGTGCATCGCCGCCGCGGCGGTCATGAATGTCCGCGGCAACATCCGCTCGAGGTACAGCCGACCCCCGAGGTGGTCCACCTCGTGCTGGATGATCCGCGCGTACCACCCGCTTGCCTCGCGTTCGAAGGCTGCGCCGCGACGGTCGAGCGCGCGGACCCGCACCGAGCGGGCGCGCGGCACGATGGCTCGATAGCCGTTGACGCTCAGACAGCCTTCGAAGAACTCGGCGGGCGCGTCGTCGAGAGTCTCGACGACGGGATTGACCAGCACGTGCGGCGGCACCGCGACGCGTTCCTGCAACTGGAACAGCTCCATGTCGTTGGGCGTCTGGGCAATCGCCGGATCGGCGATGACGACGAGTTGCAGCCCGATGCCCACCTGCGGCGCTGCCAGCCCAACCCCGGTCCCCGCCAATGTGGCGAACATGAGGTCGATCAGCCGCTGTACATCCGGCGACTCCAGCTCCGACGGCTCGACCGCGCGC
Source organism: Chloroflexota bacterium (assembly GCA_019242065.1). The sequence goes on along the minus strand of JAFAWJ010000228.1, from coordinate 1,730 downwards.
GACGGTCGATGCAGCACCTCGACACCTGCTTGCTCGATGCTCAAGCACACGCGGCCGTCGGCGTTGTCCATAGAACCCGAGAAGCATACAAAGTCAGGCGTCGCTCCGGGTGGTACATCACGTGGCGCAATACATCATGTGCCATCTAGTTTCGAGGCGCTCGGGACTACAGCGCCACCCAGCCTGATCTCCGACGCACGTGCAGTCGTCGCAGGCAAGGTGGAGGGGGCCTGCGCGAGACCAGCGATGCGGGCCACCGGTGCGGCTGAACCGTAAGCCGCCGGCGGCTCCTGGGACCACATGAGGTCCTCAGAAATGACGCGGAGCACCCGCCAACGCCGACGGGCACGACCCACGGGCGGACCGACACTCGGCTTAGCGAAAGGGTCAAGCCGCGCTCGTCAGCCGACGTGATGGCTGCCACCCGTATCCTTGACCATGACACAGACACCGGAATGAGTGCAGGAGACACGCAAATATGCCCGATGACGACCACGAGATCACGTTCGAGGGTTTCAGCTTGCCCGTCAGCGATCTCGACACCTCGATCCGCTTCTACGAACAACTCGGATTCCACACCGAAATCCTCAATCCGCAACACAGCTTCGCCCTGATGCGCCTCGGCAGCGGCACGCTGGGACTCTTGAAGGTAGCGGCATCGGTCCTGGAGGACAGTGCGGTCAGGAAGGTGGCGGCGCTGGTGCAGGTTGAGTTGAGTGTGGCGGACCTGGACGCGTTGTATCAGCGTCTGGTCGACAGCGGCGTCCGCATCGACGTGCCGCCGCGCGACCGTGGCTTCGAACGCTCGATGCAATGCCGCGACCCGGACGGCTTCACGGTCGAGTTCGCCGAGGGCCGCCGAGGCCAGAACCGCACGCGACCGGGCGCCTGACCGAGGCGCGCAACGCGGTCAGCGATGTGCTGGGCGAATTCGGAGCGGTCGAACCACACACCGTCCGTCCGCTGGCAATACTCCGGACTGAAATGACGACCGGGTTGAGTGCATTGGCGTGAGCCTATCGAGCTACGCGGCGATCGAGACGTCCTGCAGCAGCAGCGCTTCGCGACCGTCGTAGCGTAGCCCCTGGACACTGGTGCGCGCGATCATGTGCGGCGGATTTTGCGAGATCGGCATCACCCACGATTGATCCAGGTAATAGTCGTTCAGCTGCGCGTATAACACGTTCTGTTTGTCGGGGTCGACCGCGGTGAGCACGGCGTTCGCCAACTGGGTGTAGCCGTCGTCGGTAAAGCCGGAATTGTTCACCGTTGGACCATAAAACGGTCCGAGAATCATGGAGCCGGGCGCCAGGTGGCCGTTCAGACCGCCCGAGAACATCAGCCCCGTATACGTCAGACCCTGCAACGCTGCGAAATACACCGGACCTTCGAGCGGCTTGAGGGTGGTGGTAATCCCGAGTTTCGCCAGGTCCGCCTGATAGATTTGCGCCGCTTTCGCATAGTCGGGCACGGCCGTGGTCCAGGAAATGTCAAAAGCGAGATTCGAGACTCCGGCCTGGTTCAACAATGCCTGGGCCTTTTCGAGGTCGAAGGCGTAGGCGGTGTTCTTGCTGGCATCGTAGGCGGGCGACGAGGATGACCATGGCAGCGCCTCGGGCTTGGCCAGGCCCTGCCAGATGGAGTCGGTAATCCGCTGCCGGTCGAGCGCATAGTTGAGCGCTTGACGAACGAGTTTGTCGCTCGTCGGCTCTTTCTGGCAGTTGGGCAGC
>JAFAWJ010000005.1 GCA_019242065.1 Chloroflexota bacterium | reverse complement strand
GCGGGTCCGCGAAGCACAGATCCAGCAGGTGTTGACCGGGCAGTGGCTGTCCGTCCTCGTCCAGGGCCTCGCGGCTCTGGGGCCGGCACTGCTGTACAGCCTGGGCGCGTACCTGGTGATCACTAATCAGGTCGCGCTGGGCACCGTGGTCGCGTTTGCGACGTACCTGGCGCAGCTCTATCAACCGGCGTCGTCGCTGGCTGGAGCCAACGCGACGCTGGTCGGCGGATTGGCGCTGTTCGACCGGGTGTTCCAGGTGCTGGACCTCGAACCCCGGGTGCGGGAGCCGCAGCAGCCTACGCCATTGCCCGTGGCGCACACGGCAACGGGGCTGACGTTCGAGCACGTAAGTTTCCGCTACCCTGGGCCGCCCGAGGCCGGGCCGGGCGCGACCACGGCCCAGGTGCTGCACGACGTCTCGTTCACGGCCCCGTTCGGCGAGCTCACGGCGCTCGTGGGGCCTAGTGGCGCCGGGAAATCGACCATCCTGTCGCTCGCGGCACGCTTCTACGATCCCGTGAGCGGCACGGTGACGCTCGAAGGCGTACCACTGGCCCAGCTCAGTCGCGAGGTCCTGCGGCACGAGATCGCCGTGGTCACCCAGGACGTTTTTCTGTTTCACGCCACGCTGCGCGACAACATTGCGTTCGGGGCACCCGACGCGTCGGCTGAGGAGCTCGCGGCGGCGGTCGACGCGGCGCAGTTGCATGATCTGATCGAGCGTTTGCCGGAGGGCCTATCGACGGTCGTTGGTGAGCGCGGGTTTCGGCTCTCGGGCGGTGAAAAGCAGCGCGTGTCGATCGCTCGGGCGCTCTTGCGCCAGGCGCCGTATCTGCTGCTGGACGAAGCCACCAGCAGCCTCGACTCGCAGGCCGAGCGACGCTTGCAGGCGGCGCTCGCCGAGCTGATCGAAGGACGGACGGTCGTCGCCATTGCGCACCGGCTGTCGACGATCCAGCGCGCGGATCAGATTCTGGTCGTCGACGGGGGGAGCATCGTCGAGCGCGGGACGCATGCGCAGTTGCTGCAGCAGTCAGGGCTGTATCAGCGCCTACACGCCGCGCAGTTCGGCGACGCCGCCGCCGAGGCTCTCCAGGAAACCGCCTGACGGCGGGTCGCTAACCCCACTGACGGCTCACGCCACTGTCAAGGAGTTCTCCCGCCCCGCGGCGGTTCAACTCAAGAAGTCGGCCACAGGTACGCAGACCCACTGGCTACAATACGACTGGCTCAGCCCCAACACTCTCATAGGAGGTTAAGCACATGGCTGAAGGCAAGGCTCAACTGGAGATCCAGTACTGCGTTTCTTGAGGGTACTTCTGGCAAGCTGCCGGTCTGGCAGCCCAGATTTGTGCCGGCCGTAATCGAGAAGTCGGCGTCACGCTGACTCCCGTTGGCCAGGGCCGCTTCGAGGTCTATCTCAACGGCGAGCAGGTCTACAACCGCAAGGAGCCGCCGAACGATGTCGTCAAGGACCCGATCGGCGATGTACGCGGTTCAAGCTCGGTGGCCGAGTTGGTGCGCACCAAGCTCATGACGGCGCTCGGCAACGCTCCGCCCAGCCCGGCTGGGCATTAGCGCAAGGGGGTGCGCCCGCTGCACTCGATGGAGCCGCGCGAGCGCGCCCTCGCCCTCGAAGTTCTGCTCGATGCCTGGCAGCGACTCAGCACGGAGCTCGAGGCCAGGCACACTCACCCGTCGATCATGGCCGTGGTGCACGCCGAGGTGGACCTGCTTACCGAACGCCACGCGGACGTCAGCGCCGACTTCGCCCAGCACATCGGCTCCGCGGCGGTGTGGTACCTCGACCGTGGGACGCGACGCGTCGGCGACCCGGACCGTGACGGTCTGACCCCGGCGCAGCGCGCCGTGAACCTGGCTCTGTTCGGGCATGGCGCCGACGCCGAGCAACTCGAGCGCCTGTTCGCGGTGGCGGTTGCGCTCAACGTCGAGGACATCTGACATAGACTGAGGTCCAGCATGTACAACGGTGTCAAGGTCTACGACGTCCACGGTCACGTCTCCGCGCCCGGCAACAATGGCTCCGCCCTCGTGGGGGGCATGTTGGCTTCGAACACCCCGATGCGCCGGCTGTCCGCCGGTCTGCCTGGCTTCGACGACGACGCCTTCCGTGCCTCGGGCAAGCGGCACGCCGATCTGATGGACGATCGCAAGATCGACGTGCAGATCATCGGCCCGCGCCCCTTCCTGCAAATGGGCTGGATGCAGCCGCATCTGATCCCGTCCTGGTCGTACTTCGTCAACGACGCGATCGCCAAGCAGTGCAGCCTGTACCCGGACCGCTTCCTCGGTGCCGCGGCGCTGCCCCAGAACAGCAATGCGCCTGATCTCAAGCATTGTCTGCCCGAGCTCGAGCGCTGCCACAAGGAGCTGGGCTTCGTGGCCTGCTATCTGAGCCCGGATCCGGCCGGCATGCGTACCACGCCTGGCATGCACGAGGCGTACTGGTATCCGGTCTACGAGTACTGCCAGAAAAACAACCTGCCCATCATCGTCCACGGCACCAACTCGCACGATCCGCGCATCGGCATCATCCCCCAGAACTACCAGATTGGCTTCGTGGTCGAGCAGTTCATCGCCACGCAGCTGCTGTCCCACGGCGATGTGTTCGACCGCTACCCGGAGCTCAAGGTGATCGTCTGCCACTGCGGCGGCGCGCTGGACCGCTTCATCAAGACCGACCACCACCTGGGCCAGAAGGACCTCAGCAAGAACCTGTTCTTCGACACCAACGCGCTCGATATCAACTTCCTCGAGGCGGCCATCAAGCAGCGCGGCGTCTCGCAGACTTGCTTCGGGACCGAAGTGCCTGGTTCAGGCGCGGCGGTGCGGCCCGAGACCGGCCGACCGGGTGACGACCTGATCCCGATCATTGCCGGCTTCAGCTTCCTCAGCGAAGAGGACAAACTGGCGATCTTTCACAACAATCCGCTCAAGCTGTTCCCGGCCTTCGAGCGCGCCGGCAAGGCCGCGGCCACCGCCACCGCTTGAGATAGCTCTGGCTGGTAACCCGCGGCGTCTGAGGATTCGGGCGCCGCGAGCGGCAGCCGCACCGAGGCCACGGTGCCGACGCCGACGGTGCTCGACAGTGTCAACTCACCACCGTGCGCCTCCACCAGCAGTCTGGCGATGGACAGACCCAGTCCCGTCCCGCCGGCCGCCCGTGACCGAGCCGCGTCAGCCCGATAGAAACGGTCGAAGAGCCGCGGCAGGTGTTCAGCCGCGATGCCCCGGCCGGTGTCGGCCACTTCGACGGTCGCCGACCTGGCACCCGAGCGGACTGCAACACTGACGCGGCCGCCCTCCGGCGTGTATTTGAGGGCATTGTCGATCAGGATCAGCAACACCTGTTGGAGACGATCCGGATCCACGTCCACGATCTGCGGTCGGTCGTCGCTGTGAAATTCGAGGACCTGGTCGCGACTGGTCGCCAGCGGCTGGACCTTGCGCACGACCTCGGCCGACAGATCGGCCAGGTTCATCGGGGCCGTCATCAGCTGGAGCTCACCCCGGTCGGAGCGTGCCAGCGTCAGGAGATCCTGGGCCAGATGCTCCATGCGCGCAATCTCGCCGCGGACGTCGTCGAGTAGGTCCGCCTGATCTTCCAGCGGTTGCGTGCGATGGCGATACAGCAGGTCGGTTGCCGACCTGAGCACGGTCAGCGGCGTGCGCAGTTCGTGCGAAGCGTCGGCGATGAACTCTTGCTGGCGGCGGAATGCGGTCTGGATCGGAATCAGCGCGCGTCCAGAGAGGAACCACGCCGCGCACAC
>JAFAWJ010001100.1 GCA_019242065.1 Chloroflexota bacterium | reverse complement strand
CGGCCGTGTCGAAGCACCATCGGGACAGTTCGACGTGGCCGCGGCCTACCGATCAGCACTGGACGCACTCGTCGAGCAGGCACGCAGCAGTCCGCGCACACACGCATGTGACGTGCACTTCGGGGTCGAGATCGTGGCCATCCTCTCCGCCGCCGAGGAGTCGCTCCACACTGGCCGACGGGTAAAGGTAAGCATTTGACGGCCAATGGCGAACAGCTAGTGGTAGCTCCCCGTCCGTTCCGCTTTGGCCTCCAGGTCAGCCGAACCCTCTCCGCTGACGAGCTGCGGAGTGTTGCCCGCGACGCCGAGGCAGCGGGCTTTGACGTCCTCAGCACCTCGGACCACGTCTCCGAGGGCTGGGCGCCACTCCTGCCGCTCCTGGCCGCGGCCGACTGCACGACCCGTCTGCGCGTCTGTCCGCTGGTGCTCAACAACGACTTTCGCCATCCGGTCCACCTGGCACGCGAGCTGGCCAGTTTGGATCAGCTGAGCGGCGGCCGGCTCGAGGTTGGTATTGGCGCCGGGCACGCCTTCACCGAATACGCCGCGATCGGCCAGCCGTTCGATCCGCCAGCGGTGCGCAAGGCGCGCCTGGCGGAGTCGGTCGAGGTGCTGCGCCACTTGCTGGACGGCGACAGCGTCTCGTTCGCCGGCGAGCACTATCAACTTGACCAGGTCCGCACCATGCGGGCCCTGCAGCCGCACGTGCCGATCATGGTCGCCGTCAACGGTCGACGGGCGCTGGCGCACGCCGCCAGGCACGCGGACATCGTCGGCCTGTTCGGGCTCGGGCGGACCCTGGCCGACGGCGTGCGCCACGAGGTGCGGTGGGAGGCCGACCGGCTCGATCAGACGGTGGCGCACATCTGGGACCAGGCTGGCGAGCGGGCGGACCGCCTGGAGCTGAACGCGCTGGTGCAGTCCATCACCGTGACAGACGATCGCGCGAGCGCACTGGACGAGGTGGTGGGCAAGATCGACGGTCTGCGACTGGAGGACGCCAGGGTCACCCCGTTTCTGGCGATTGGCTCAGTGGCGGAGATTGCCGAGCACCTGGTCACGTGCCGGGAACGGTGGGGCATCTCGTACTTCACCGTTCGCGATTTACATGCCTTCGCGCCCGTAATTGCGCTTCTGAAGTAGTCTGCTTCCAACGAAGTCCGACCACCATGACGTGGGAAGGGGCCATACATGTGGCGATCCGCGGACAGCACGTAGCGCGGGGGGTCGCCGCGGGAAGGAGGGACCGCAGGGACCGACTGGCGGCGGGGGGTGGCAGCCCCCTGACCCGGTGCGTCAGCACCCAGCGGTGCATGCACCGCTGGGCAAGGTGGCGCATGCGCCACCTTGAGGAGACCGCGCATGCGCGGTCTCCCTCCAAAATTACCCAGCGCAGTCGTAGAGCTGACCGCTGTCCACGGCGGTGCAATTCTGTTGCACCCAGCTCATGACGCCTCCATCGCCGCCGAAGCCTCCAAACCCTCGGCCGCCGGCGAGCACGAAGCGCACCTCACCCTGCTGCACCAGGGCGGCGAATGCCTGCGGGCTCAGGATCGGGTCGCTGCCGAGAAAACCGCCGAGTGACATAACGGGCTTCCCGGTGGCGAGCACGATCGGCGCGGCCGAGTTGGAGTTGGAGGTTGCCACCAGGAACTTGCTGGAGCCCTGGTTGGCTTCGAGATAGTCGATGAGTTCCTGTTCGTTGGCGCCGCCGCCGCGGCCGAAGCCGAAGCCGCCGGGGCCACCGAATCCGCCGCCGGCGGCAGGCCCGCCAGGGGCGCCGCCTGGGCCAGCGCCATCCGCGCCCGCTCCGCCTTGATTGCCTGCTGCACCGGCGCCGCTGCCGGGCGCTTGCGTGCCGCGACCCGCGAAGCCGCCTGGTCCGCCGCGCACACCAGGCGCCGGCGGACCGCCTCGGCCGGGGCCGAAGTTCGCGCCACCGCGCGGACCGACCGCCGATGGCAGCATGCCGCCACCTTCGCCCAGTGCGGGCATCGCCGCCCACACCGCTGGCGCCATGAGCAGCGCCACCACGCCCAGCGCCGCCGCGCCGGTCACCAGCTGGACAATCCCACGTCGGTCGAAGCGCTGCACAATCCACGCCCCCACCAGTG
>JAFAWJ010001048.1 GCA_019242065.1 Chloroflexota bacterium | reverse complement strand
AGCGGTCCGACGGCGGACTGGAGGCCGTTCCCGTGTTCGGCAAGTCGAACCTGATTTTCACCCTGATCCGCGCCGACGGCATGCTGAAAGTCCCCCTGGACGCCGGTGGCCTGAACGCGGGCGAGACGGTCGAGGTGGTCCTCTTCTAATGCCGCGGAAAACTGTGTCTTGAGAGAACAATCATTTGTGTCATCCATGGGTCGGAAGGCCCAAGCCGCGAGCGCGGACCTGATACTCAGTTGAGCTGACTGTGCCCCATCGCGAGATCTACCTCGAAGACATCCCCCTCGAAGACGCGCTGAAAAAATTTTGGTCTGCGCTCGACGCCGTCAGCGCCCTCGCTCCATTGCCCGCCGAACCCGTCGACGTCGAGGCCGCCCTCGGCCGCGTCACCGCCGAACCCGTCTTCGCCCGCCTGAGCGTCCCCCACTACCACGCCGCGGCCATGGATGGCATCGCCGTCCGCGCCGACGACACCCTCGGCGCCAGCGAAACCAATCCCGTGCACCTCCAGACGGACACGCAGGCCATCTGGGTCGACACCGGCGACCCGCTGCCGCACGACACCAACGCGGTGATCATGGCGGAGCAGGTCCAGGACCTGGGCGACGGTCGCCTGGAGATCATGGCCGCGGTCGCCCCATGGCAGCACGTCCGCTCCATGGGCGAAGACCTGGTGGCGACCGAGCTCGTGCTGCCCGAAAACCACGTCCTATCGGCGGTCGACCTGGGCGCCGCCACCGCTGCCGGACACACATGCCTGCATTTGCGACGGCGTCCCAGGGTGGCCATCCTGCCCACCGGCTCGGAGCTGGTCGAAGCTGGCCGGTCGCCCCTGCCCGCCGGGGCGATCGTCGACTTCAACTCGGTCGTACTAGCGGGCCAGGTGCGCGAGTGGGGCGGCGCTCCGACGCGGCTGCCGATTACACCCGACGAGCGCGGGTTGATCCTCGCGCGCGTCGACGCCGCCCTGGGCGAGTACGACGTGGTCATCGTCAACGCCGGTAGCTCGGCTGGCTCCGAAGACTACACGGCGGGCATCGTCCGCGAGCTAGGCGATCTGCTGGTGCATGGCGTCGCGATCCGACCCGGCCATCCGCTGGTGCTGGGGGTGGCGCAGTCGAAGCCATTGATCGGACTGCCCGGCTATCCCGTCTCGGCCATCCTGACCAGCGAGCTGTTCCTCAAGCCGCTGCTCTACCGACTGCAGGGCTTGCCCACACCGCCGCGTCCGACGACGACCGCCACCATCACCCGCAAGCTGCTGTCGCCGATGGGCGAGGAAGAGTACGTGCGGGTCAAGCTGGGGCAGGTCGGCGAACGGCTGGTGGCTGCGCCGCTGTCGCGTGGCGCCGGCGTGATCATGTCGATGGTGCGCGCCGACGGTCTGGTGCGCATCCCGCGGTTTTCCGAGGGTGTGCACGCGGGCGGCGAGGTGGACGTCGAGCTGCTGCGCAGCATGGACGACATTCGCAAGACCGTCGTGTGCATTGGCAGCCATGACCTGGCGCTCGATCTGCTGTCGAATGCGCTGGCGCGGCGGACGCCGGGTGCGTCGCTGGCGTCGGCCAACGTGGGCAGTCTGGGTGGTCTGCTGGCGCTGGCGCGCGGTGAGGCCCACCTGGCGGGCTCGCACCTCCTGGACGAGGCCACTGGTGAATACAACGTGAGCTACATCCAGCGCCACCTGGCGGGTGTCGCGGTGGTGCTGGTGCACCTGGCGGGTCGCGTGCAGGGGCTGATCCTGCCGAAGGGCAATCCTCGGGGCTTGCGCGTGTTAGAGGACCTCGCCCAGCCTGGCATCCAGTTCGTCAACCGCCAGCGCGGCTCAGGCACCCGGGTCCTGCTGGACTATCGGCTGCGGCAGCTTGGCATCACCGCCGAGACCATCGGTGGCTACGAGCGCGAGCAATACACCCACCTGGCGGTCGCCGCCGACGTCGCCGGCGGCGCCGCCGACGTCGGCCTGGGCATCCTGGCCGCCGCCCGCGCCCTGGATTTGGACTTCGTGCCGCTCTTCAACGAGCAATACCAGCTGGTCATCCCGCGCCACCACTACGAGTCCGACGTGCTGGCCCCCGTCCTGTCGATCCTGGCCGACACCTCCTTCCAGTCCGAAGTCAACGCCCTGGGCGGCTACGACGTCGCCGACATGGGCACAGTCATCTGGCGCAGTTAATTGTTTAGAGGGAGTCCGCGCATGCGCGGACTCCTCAAGGTGGCGCATGCGCCACCTTGCCCAGCCGTGCATGCACGGCTGGGTGCTAACGCAACGGTCAGGGGCCCTGCGGCCCCCGCCGCCGTTCGCTGCGCTCACTCCCGCGGCGACCCCCCGCGTACGTGCTGTCCGCGTGCAAGGGATCTGAGAGGCTCACAAACACCTCTTTGGGTCACGTCTGATGACAACACCCTGGTTGTCAAACGATCGTAAAAGTGGGTTCTCTGTCGGATGACGGTGAGTGGTCGAGTTGACGACGCGGACTGAGTTACTCTCATGTTGAGTTGGCGTGCGAGATCCATCAGTCGCGGTTAGCACGTACGCGGGGGGTCGCCGCGGGAGTGAGCGCAGCGAACGGCGGCGGGGGCCGCAGGGCCCCTGACCGTTGCGTTAGCACCCAGCGGTGCATGCACCGCTGGGCAAGGTGGCGCATGCGCCACCTTGAGGAATCCGCGCATGCGCGGATTCCCTCCAACTCTAAACCTGGCGGAAGTGGAGAAGCTTGTCGGCGTCGGGCTGGACGCCAAGTCCAGGAGCCGTGGGCGCGAGGATTTCGCCATCGGCGTTCACGCTGACCGGCTCCTCCAGGTACCACTGGAAATCGGCCGCCGTCATCTCGGGCGGCTCCATCAGCATCTCGAAGTACGTCGAATTGGGAATCGCACACGCCAGGTGCAGATGCGCCACCACGCCGAGTCCGCCGCCGCCGTGATGCGGGGCAACCAGCTTGTGGTGCAGCTCGCCCAGCGCGGCGATCTTGCGCAAGCTCGACATCGTTTCGGCGACCATCGCCTCCGGCTGGAGGACGTCGTACACGTCGCCCTCGACCAGCCAGCGCAGCTCGTGCAGCCCGCGATTGTTTTCGCCGCCGGCGATCAGGATGTCGACGTTCGCACACAGACGCTTCAAGTTGTCCCAGTCGTAGCGGTCCAGGGGCTCCTCGAGCCAGAACACGCCGAGCCGCTCGAGCTCGCGCGCCGTCTGCAGCGCACGCTCGTAGCGCCACACCGGACCCGGCTCTAGCTGGGGAGTACCCGGCTGCTGAGCCTGATTGGCGTCCACCAGCAGGACAAAGTCGTCGCCCATCGCCCGACGAACGCCCGCTACCTGGTCGATGTCCTGCTGGAGCGTCCAATCGTGCAGGCGGAGCTTCATCGCCCGCCAGCCCTCCGCCCGGCGGGCCGCGGCGTCCTCGGCGCGCTGCGCGCCCGACCGTAGCTCGATGCAGCTCGTGTAGCCAGTCACCCGGTCAGAGCTGCCGCCCCAGAGTTTGAACAGCGGCTGGCCGGTGGCCTTGCCGATGATGTCCCACAGCGCGATCTCGACCCCCCAGCACGCGTTGGCGCCCCGAAACATGCGCGCGTGCTGTTCCAGGTCGAAGGGGTCGGTGCCGATCAGCTGGGGTTTGATCCAGCTTTCGAGCACGGGGGAGCTGGCGTAGCCGGGCGTGCCCCAGCCGACGATCCCCTCGTCGGTGGTCAGCTTGACCAGGACCGCGTCGCGGCGCGACCAGCTGGTGCCCGGTGACCAGGCTGGCCGCAGCGGCCGAGAGAGCTCGGGTCCGCGCAGGTGGATGACTTCGAAATCAGCAATCTTCATCCGTCACGCGATCTGTCACGCGCGGCAGCGGGGCTCAGGCGGATGCGGACGCGCCGACCTCCGCGGCGCCCAGGATAGCGTCCTCGGCAGCCTCAGCACGTTCCGCCTGCGCCGCCGCCTCGAGCGTCGCACCAGCGCCGATCTCGGCCGCACCAACCGCCGCTTCTTCAGCGGCTTCACGGTCGAGCTGCGCGCTGGCGTCCGCGAGCGCACCTGACGCCGCGAGCCGCGTAATGCCGGCGGCGACGTCGCTGGCGCTCAGGTCGCCGATTTCAGCGCCGGTGACCGCCAGCGCCGCCGACAGCGCCCGCGTGCCGACGCCGCGGACGATCGTCGAGACTGCCAGGTCCTCGAGCACTTCGCCACGGTCGCCCAGGAACCCGGCGAGAATGCGCATCTGCATACCACTAACGATGCGGCTGACGGCGTGCAGCTCACCGCCCAGCCGCGCGAGCTCGAGGCCGCGCTCCAGGTCGGCCTGACTCATGGTCCCGACAATCGCGCTCATCACCTCGACGTCGGCGGCCGCATCCAGCAGCTCCGCACCGTGGGCCAGGTCACGCGCACCCGCGCGGGCCACGACTTCGCTGAGTGCCCCAACCCGTACCGCGGCCGTTTCCACGTCTTCCGCGCGAGTGACGTCGCGAATGCCGGCTCCGACCAGCAAGCGCCCGGTCGCGTCGACCTCGCGAGCATCGGCCGCCTCGCCGACGGCCTGATCTAGCAGCGCCTCACCCTCGCGCTCCAAAGAGGCCTGGCTCGCCGCCGCGCGTGCAGTCTTCGATGACTTGCTGCTTGAAGGCGCCTTCTGACGTCTCGTCCGTTCCATGCGCTCAACGCTAGGCAGGCGCTCACTCAAGACCTGCTCAGCGACGCCACGGATGCGAGGCGCCCGGGCGTGACACGGTCGAAGTAGCAGGTCAACAGAGCGACGTCGGCCGTCCAACCGGTCTGGTGGCTGGCGCCAATACCCGCGCCGTTGTCGCCGTGGAAATACTCGTAGAAGAGGATCAGGTCCCGCCAATACGGATCGGTCTGGAATTTCTGGGTGCCACCGTACACGGGTCGGTGTCCGTTCGCGTCGCGCTCGAAGATGCTCTCCAGACGCCGCGCCAGATCACGTGCCACTTCGCTGAGCGTGGCGTAGTTACCCGACCCCGTCGGCAGCTCGACGGTGAGATCGTCCCCGTAGTAGGTGCCGAGCAGCTCCAGCGCGCGGATGACGAGGGCGTTGATGGGCACCCAGATCGGCCCGCGCCAGTTCGAGTTACCGCCGAACATGCGCGTCGACGATTCCGCGGGTTCATAGCCCACGCGGAACTCCGCGCTACCAACCCTGAAGCTATACGGGTGGTCCAGGTGCCGCTTGGACACCGAGCGGATGCCATACGGGCTCAGGAACTCGTTTTCGTCCAGGACGTGCGCCAGCAACCGTCGCAGCCGGTCTTCGTCGAGGGCAGAGAACAGGTGCAGTCCGCTCGAGCCGCGCGTGCCCAGCCGCTCCATCTGCGTCGCCAGCTCGGGGCGATGCTCTCGCAGCCATTCGACGTGCTGGAGGAACGTCGGCAACGCCTGGACCGCGGCGTTGGACGCCACGACAGTCGCGCACAGTGGTAGCAGGCCGACCAGCGAGCGGACCTTCAGCCGCGTCGCGGTCCCGTCCGGCAGGCGCAGCACGTCGTAGTAGAAGCCGTCCTCGTCGTCCCACAGGTGTTCACCCGTGTCGCCCGCCCGATCCAGGGCAGCGACGATGCGCAGCCCGTGTTCGAGGAACTTGGCCGCCATCTCCTCGTACAGCGGCTCGTCGGGGGCCAGCTCGAGGGCGATCGCGAGCATCATCTGGCAGTAGAACGCCATCCACGCGGTGCCGTCGGCCTGTTCCAGGTTGCCGCCGGTTGGCAGTGGCTGACTTCGGTCGAAGATGCCGATGTTGTCCAGCCCGAGGAAGCCGCCCTGAAAGACATTGCTGCCATTCGGGTCTTTACGATTGAGCCACCAGGTGAAGTTCAGCAGCAGCTTCTCGAAGCAATAGCGCAGGAAGTGCGGGTCGGTCTCGCCGTCGCGCATGCGTCCCAGGTTGTAGATGAAGTACGCGGCCCAGGCATGCACGGGCGGGTTGACGTCGTCAAAGGACCACTCGTACGCGGGCAACTGGCCGTTCGGGTGCAGGTATTCGTGGCGCAACAGGAGCTTCAACTGCTGTTTGGCAAAGTCGGGGTCCACGGCTGCGAGCGCCACGGCATGGAAGGCGAGGTCCCAGGCGGCGTACCACGGGTACTCCCACTTGTCCGGCATCGAAATGATGTCGTCGCCGACCAGGTGCGGCCAGCCGGCGTTGCGCATGCCGTCTGACTGGCCGTGGTGCGCATACGGATCGACACCGTGGGCGGACAACCACTGCGCGACGTCGAACGAGTAGTACTGCTTCGACCACAACAGGCCGGAGAATGCCTGGCGGACCACGTTGCGCTGATCGTCCGTCATATCTGGCGACGTGATCGTGGCGTAGAACTCGTCTGCCTCGCGCTGTCGCAGGTCCATGACCTGGTCGAAGTCCGTGT
>JAFAWJ010001021.1 GCA_019242065.1 Chloroflexota bacterium | reverse complement strand
GCTGCGGCACGAAGGCGCTGATACTGCTGCCGGCGCCGGGCGCTTGGCTGATGGCTTTGACGACGTTAGGCGGGTAGTGGGTGTAGCCATCCTCGTACAGTGGACCCTGGCTCGGGAAGTCCGGGGGAGGGCGGAGTGCCGACGGCGTGTACGCAGGGAGCAGCGTGGCGGGTGCCGCCGCGGGCGCGGACGTGGCTGCGACTGGAGCTGGGGTCGGCAGCTGCGGAGTGCACGCCGCGAGCAACGCGGCAGCACCTCCAACGCTGGCGAGCTGCAAGAACTGGCGCCGCTGCACCTTCAGACGCCGCGACTGGGCACCGAGGCGACCAGTTTGCGCTGGTTCTGCTCCAGGACGCCCTGCAGCGTGTCCAGCTCCGAGCGCGTCTCCAGCGCTCGCACACGATAGAGACGACCCTCGTACGCTGCGGCCGGACGTGCGCCTTGCGCCAGACCTTGCGCCAATCGCAGCAGCACGCGGCGCATGGCGATGACGGCCACGTCCGAGCTGCCCAGGTGCTCGTTCCAGCGCGCGTAGATGGCGCCCATGCCCTGGGTCATCGCCATGTCCTGCTCGCTGATGCCACGGATACCGGTGAAGTTGGCGGTCTTTTGCATCTGGCGATCGATCAGGTAGTCGTTCGATCGGTTCGCGACGGGCAGCAACGTGTGAGGATCGAAGCGCGGCACCACCTGCAGTCCCTGCTCCACCTGCTGGCGTTCAGGTTCGGTCAGCGGCCGCTCGGCGTGATAGCGGTACCCGACCACACTGGTGTGGGTATCGTCGATGGGCACATAGGCATGCCCCGTCAGCGGATACGTGCCGGGAATGATGCTGTAGAACGGCAGCATCCACTGGGTCAGCCGCCAGTGAAACTGGTCGTCACCTTCCTGGCGGCGGCCGCCGTACACGAACCCGTAGTCGGTCTCCTCGACCATCAGTTTGGGGGCGAGATCACGCGTCGGCGGGAGTCCGGCGATGCCGTCGACCGCGCGACGGTGCAGAAAGCCGATGTGCGACGTATCGATGTCGCCCTCGGCCGCCTGCGCGTAATTGGTCTCGTGGATCCAGCGGCGCAGGATGCGATGCGAATCTGGGACCAGGCACCACTCCATTTCGGGCAGTTCTGGCGCGAGGTCCGGCGGGCCCATGTAGATCCAGACCAGCCCGCCCCACTCGGCGGAGGGATACGCGACGGCTTTGACCCTCGACTTGAAGTCGGACTCGGCGGGCTCGTTGGGCATGTCGACGCAGGTGCCGTCGACGTCGAACTTCCAGCCGTGATACACGCAGCGCAACCCGGCCTCTTCGTTGCGACCGAAAAACAGGGACGCGCCGCGGTGCGGGCAGTTGTTCTGGAGGAAGCCGACTGTGCCTGACGAGTCGCGGAAGGCGACCAGGTCCTCGCCGAGAATGCGCAGGCGCAGCGGATCGCCGTCGGGATGCGGAAGCTCTGAGGGCAGCAGGGCCGGCAGCCAGAAGCGGCGGAACAACTCGCCCATCGGCGTACCGGGCCCGACGCGGGTCAAGAGTTCGTTGTCGGCTTGGCTGAGCATTCCCGGGCTCCTTGTGTGGTCTGCTCGGCTCAGGCTAGCGCATATGTGCGCTATTGGCAATCAGTGCACGGCGCACGGCTCGGTCGGCTCGCCGAGCAACGTAGCGCAGTAGTGCGGTACGCCGTGGCGCTAGGCCCACAACTGCTCGCTCGCGATCCGCGCCCCCTCCACCAGGGAGCGGAACTTGGCCCACATGATCTCGGGGTGCACCCGCGGCGCCCAGACGCTGAAGGTGCCGAAGCCGCAGTCGGGCGCGGCAATCACGTTTTCGCGGCCGACGATACGCGCGTACTGGACGATGCGCTGCGCGACGAGGTCCGGATGCTCGACGAAGGTCGTCACCGAGTCGATGACGCCCGGGATCAGGATCTTGCCCTCGGGGAGCCTGACGTCTTCCCAGACCTGCCACTCGTGCGCATGCCGCGGATTGGCGGCTTCAATCGAATAGGCCTGCGCCTTCACCGTGAGGACAAGGTCGACAAGATCGCGAAACGGGACGTCGTCGGCATGCGGGGTGTCGTTATTGCCCCAGCACACGTGAAAGCGGATACGGTCCTCCGGGATGTCCGCGAGCGCGTGGTTGAGCGCCTCCAATCGCATCGCCAGGTGCCGCCGATAGTCTGCAAACGGCACGTCCCACAGTTGACGATTGCGCATCATTGGCACGTCCGGCGCGTCCAGCTGGAGCACGAAACCCGCGTCCACAATCGCCGCGTACTCACGTTTGAGGACGTCCGCCAGATCGTACAGATAGTCCTTCTCGGACGTGTAGTAGGTGCTGGGGACCATGAACAGCACCTGGCCGACGGCGACCGCTGGCATGAATGCCTCGGTGTACCGCAGCCCGTCCAGGGCGGACCGCAGATTGACGATGTCGCGCTCCACCTCACCGAAGTTCTTCCAGCCGAACTTCTCCGTGTTGAGCGGACGAACGCCGATGCCCACGGCGGCCATCCGGCCGGCTTCGATGCGCAGCGCAGCGGCATACTCCGGGAACATCGGCGGTGGACCGGGATACGGCTCGGTGTTGACGGCGTCCAGGCCGCTGAGACGGTCTTTGACGTAGTTGGTGAAGCTGCTCTTGCTGAGCTCGCCGTCGGCCACGATGTCGAGACCCACCTCGACCTGTTTACGAATCACCTCGTTGACGGCCTCACGTACGCGGGCATCGAAGACGTCCACATCGTAGGGCTCACCGCGATCTTTGACCTGCAGCATCGCCTGCAGCTCCGGCGGACGTGGCAAGCTGCCAACATGGGTGGTCAGGATGCGCTCATTGCTGCGTTGCATGGCGTCGGTCTCCCTTTTATGCGAGCCAGGCCTCTGTGCCATCAAGGATGTATGCCAGATCGTAGTGCACACCGTGCACCTGCGCGGTGACCGCCATGCGTGGCAGGAACGTCGCGATGCTGATGGTAAATGACTGGTCCAGGACATAATCGTTGAATGCCGCGTACGCTTGCGCGGTGCGCGACGGGTCGACCTCCGTCGACATCGTCGTCGCCACGGCCGTGAACTGATCGTTCTTGAGGCCGGTCCAGTTGTTGAGTGGACCCCAGTAAGGACTGCCGAATTGTACGCCTGGATGCGCCTGACCAAACAAGGGCGTACCGCCGGAAATGCCAGGGTACTTGACCTGGTATTGCATGCTGGCGAGCTGCGGCGGGTCGGTAGGTTTCAGATTGAGCGTCACGCCAATCCTGGCGATATCGGCCTGAATGATCTGGGCAATCGCCCCGAACTCGGCAATCGCGGTTGAGTAGTTGACATCGATGCTCGGCGTCGACAGACCGGTTTGCTGGAGCAGCGATTTCGCCTTGTCCAGATCGAAGGTATACGTCCGGTCTTTCGCAGCATCGTACGCAGGCGACGTCGGAAACCATGGGAGGTTGTTCGGCGCGCCCAGTCCCAGCAAGACTGTATCGGCGATGCGCTGGCGGTCGATCGAGTATTGCACCGCCTGACGTAGCGCCTTGTTGCTGGTCGGATCCGCCGTCGTGTTGCAGATAATCGCGTACGACGCTCCGGAGTTCTTGTTCACAATCACTTGATAGTGGTCATCGTTCTGCAAGCGCGCGGCATCTCGCAACGCAACGTTCACCGCCGCGTCCAGGCTGCCGGACTCCAGCGAGGTGACCATCGTCTGCGGGTCAGTGAAGATTGGCATCTGCAGTTGATCGAGGTATGGCAGTCCGCTGCGCCAGTAGTTCGGGTTTTTGGCCAGTGTCAGGTGGTCCCCCTGCGCATATTCGACAAACCGGAACGGACCGGTGCCAACCGGATTGTTGACACCATCCGGCTGCTGCATAGTCACCGGATCCAGCATGTTCATGGTCTGCAGAATATGACTGATGTACGGGTAGGGCTGCCTGGCAGTGATGACGATGGTGTATTTGTCGGGGTTCTCCACCGATTGGATCGGCGCCACGTAGGATGCGAAGATGCCACCACCCACGGAGGGGTCCTTCACCCGGTTCAAGTTCCAGACGACGTCGTCACTCGTGAACTCGCGCCCGGAGTGGTACTGGACGTTCTTACGCAAGTGGAGCGTAAAGCGCGTGTAGTCGGGCGTGATGTCCCAGCTCTCGGCCAGGCGCGGCTGCCAGTTGAGACTATCGTCGAGCAGGATGAGGCGGTCGAACACATGGAAAATGTGCGCGGT
>JAFAWJ010000895.1 GCA_019242065.1 Chloroflexota bacterium | reverse complement strand
GCGGGGTCGCTCGAACCACTCCACTTCATGCCCTCCAACAAAGTGGCGGTGCTCGGTCTGGTCAGCAACCACGGCGACGTCGAAACGCCCGAGTACCTCGAGCAGCGCCTCGAGGATGCGACGCGCTATCTGCCGCTCGAGCAACTGGCGATCTGCCCGCGCTGCGGCTTCGGCTCGGCGCTGACCGAGGAGCAGCAGTGGGGCAAGCTCGCCGTGATCCAGCAGGTGGCGGACGAGGTCTGGAGATGAATCGACGTGAGCTGATCGAGGTCGGCGGCGCGGTCGTGGCGACCTCGCTGCTCGCCGCGTGCGCCCTGCCCGTGCCACAGGGTCCGACGGCGAGTCCCACGTCGGCCAGCGGCACGGCCTCGAACGCGAGCGTCCTGCCGACGTACGCGCCGAGCTCCAACGGGCCAACGCCCGATTTTCCGGCGGGGGGTGCGATGTACTGCAACGGCTTTACGCGCTATCCCTCGAATCCAGCGCCGTCGATGCCCGCGACGCCGCCGGGGTCCGGCGGACCCGTCAGCATCTTCACCGAGGCGGCCCTGCCGCTGCCGACCGTCTATGAACAGAATCCGGCGTGGCAAGCGGTCAACACGGCGCTGAATGCCAACATGCAGTACTCGATCGCGGCCGTTCCGGACTACCCGGCCAAGCTCGCCACGATCATGGCCGGCAACGACCTGCCAGACATCATCTCGTTCGTCACCATCGTCCCGGGTTCGACCGCCGTGTCGTTCGTGCCCGGCGGCCAGCAGTTCCTCCAGGCCCAGGCCGCCGACCTGACGCCGTATCTCGGCGGCGACGCCGCGAAGGACTACCCCAATCTCGCGGCGATCCCGACCGCAACGTGGAAGAACGCTGGTTGCGCCTACCAGGGCAAGCTGTACATGGTGCCATTCCATCGCACGCTGGCGGGCATGGTCTCGTTGAAAAACGCGACCGTGTACGACCAGGCGATTGGTCAGGACTACGTTCCGAAAAACGCCGACGACTTCAAGCGCATTCTTCAAGCATTAACGCATCCGCAGCAGAACTTCTACGGCATCGGCGGTGGAGGTCCAACACTGTTCCTGCCGTATTTCTCAGCCATGTTCGGCGCCCCCAACAACTGGCGGCTGGAGTCGAACGGGTCACTCACCAGTGCGTACGAGACACCGGAGTACAAAGCGGCGGCTGCGTACGTTCGCGATCTGTGGAGCGCGGGCGTCTTTCATCCGGATTCGCAGTCCACCATTACGCGCACGGATTTCCAGGCCAATAAATTCGCAATCTTCAACGATACGTTCAATGGCTGGCAGGACAATCTGCGCCAGGGCCAGCGCGCCACGCCGCCGATCGACTTTAAATTGCTGCCGCTGTTTGCCGCGACCGACGGCCAGAAACCGCAGTTTTTCACCATCGGCGGGTATGGCGGCACCATCGCCTTCAAAAAGGCCTCACCGGATCGGCTCAAAGAGCTGCTGCGCATCGCCAACTGGCTGGCCGCGCCGTTCGGCAGTCAGGAGGATTTGCTGCTGAGCTACGGCGTCAACAACGTCGACTACACCTTTGACGATTCGGGCACGCTGCAACTGACGCCGCGCAGCAATTCGGACGCCAACTATGTGCCGTGGAAATATACGGCGCAGCACCCGTTTGTCTTCTTCGCGCCCGATTTGCCCGCCTACGGGCAGATCGGCACATCCGCCGAGCACGCCGTGCTGCCCGCGGGAGTCGCCGACCCGACCTTTGGGGCCGTGTCGGTCACGGCGGCCACCAAGGGCGTGGCGCTGGCCAATACGCTCAACGACGGCATGGCGGACGTCCTGGTTGGCCGCCGCCCGCTGAGCGACTTCGACCAGATCGTCAGCGACTGGCGCACCAACGGCGGCGACCAGATGCGCAAGGAGTTCTCGGACGCCCTCGCCAGCGGCTGAGACGCGCGTTATCCTGGGCGCACGGGGAGCCCAGTGATCGACGCCGCGGTCCACAATGACGTGCCCTCGACCAGGGCCCTGTTCCCGCACCTGCCGCCGTACTGGATCGAACACGTGCAAAACACGATGTTCAAGGGCCCGACCGAGTTTTACTACCCGCCGACTTCGCCGGTCGCCGCGCGCGCTGGCAGTCGGCCCGCGCCGCCCGCCGATTACCAGCCTGCCGAAGGCCGCCCGGCCGCCAATGTGCCGAGCGTGATCCCGGCCGCGTCCGACCTGGACATGGTCCGCCGCCAGGTGCTGGACGAACCGCACGTCGACTTCGCGGTCCTGTGTTCGGCGTACCCGGTGGACGGTCTTCATAATCCGGACGCCGCCATCGCGTTCGCGCGCGCCTTCAACGACTGGCAGATCGCCGAGTGGCTGGACAAGGAGCCTCGGCTGCGCGCTTCGATTGTGGTCCCGATCCAGTTGCCGGCCCAGGCGGCCGAGGAGATCGAGCGGGTCGCCGATCACCCTGGCTTTGTCCAGGTCGCGTTGCCGGTGCGGACCGAGCGGCCGCTGGGCAGCCGACTGTATCACCCGGTGTGGGAGGCGCTGGCTCGCCACAACCTGGTGGCGGCGATCCAGTTTGGCGGAGTGCCGGGGAATCCTCCCACGCCCTCCGGGTGGCCTTCGTATTTCTACGAGGAGTACGTGGGGGCTGCTTTCAACTTCGCCAGCCAGTTGACCAATATTGTCGCCGAGGGGGTGTTCGATCAGTTTCCGTCGGTGCGTGTGGCACTCGTCGAGTCGGGGTTCACCTGGCTGCCGGCGCACATGTGGCGCTTCGACAAGGAGTGGCGCAACTTGCGGCGTTTGGTGCCATGGGTCAGGCGCGCGCCGTCGGAGTACATCCGCGAGCACGTGCGGCTGACGATCCAGCCGCTGGACGCGCCTGGGGAGGTGCAGCAGCTGCTGGATGTCGTGGAGCAGCTTGGCTCGGAGGACATGCTGATGTACGCCAGTCACTATCCGCGGGTGCACAGCGCCGAGCCCGAGGCGGCCCTGCTGCGGCACCTGCCGCCGTCGGTCGCCGACAAGATTCGTGGTGACAACGCCAGGGCGCTGTACGGACTCGCAATGTGACTGACAGCTTTGGCCTTGTCGAACGGTAGGGGAGACCCCTACAACCCCACCTTAGCGACCCTCTTTGTCACTCGGTAGAAAGACTGGTACTACCCACTACCTTCTTAACGACCCTCGCGGGGTGGCGTACGCTGTAGGGAGGAGACTCTTTTCAATGGTCCAGACATTGACCCGCTCGGAGGCGCGGCTGCGGGCTCGGCCGGCCCTGATCGACGGTGATTTCCACAACGAGCTCAACTCGATCAAGGACCTGTACCCGTACCTGTCTCACCGCTGGCAAGCGCACATCGAGACTCACGGCATGCGCGGACCGCAGGGCGCCTACTACCCGCGCTTCATGGACCACCGCGAAGACGCGCGCCCGCCGTCCGGCCGGGTCAGTGGCTCCGAGGTCGGCCATTCGGCGAAGGACTACCTCGATCCGTACAACGTGGCCCACGCCATCTGCATCCCGCTCAATCCAGCCTCGCGCCAGATGAACCTCGAGCTCGGCGCCGCGCTGGCGACCGCGGTCAACGACTGGCAGGTCGAAGACTGGCTCGACAAGGAGCCGCGTCTGCGCGCCTCGCTGACCATCGCCCACGAGGACCCGCAGGCGTCGGTGGCCGAGATCGAGCGCCTGGCGCACGACAAGCGCTTCGTCCAGATCCAGTTTTCGGGACGTCCACAGGAGCCGATGGGTCGCCGCAAGTACTGGCCGATTTACGAAGCAGCCGCCAGAAACGGCCTGCACATCATGTCCCACGCGTTCGGTTCGTACGGCAATCCGATCACGGGTACCGGTCCGGCATCCTTTTATCTAGAGGACCATGTCGGTCCGGCTCAGGCGATGCAAGCCAATATCGTCTCGCTGGTCACCGAAGGCGTCTTCGAGCACTTTCCTGACCTCAAGCTGGTGTCGGTAGAGAACGGCTTCGGCTGGATTCCGTCGCTGATGTGGCGCATGGACGCCGCGTGGTCGCTGCTGAAGAGTGAGGTACCTCACCTGAAGCGGCTGCCGTCGGAGTACATTCGCGAGCACGTGTGGCTCACGACGCAGCCGGTGGAAGAACCCCATAAACCGCAGCAGTTCCTCCAGTTGATGGAGCACTTTGGCGACATGGTGGACCACATCCTGTTTGCCAGCGACTATCCGCACTGGGACAGTGACGACCCGGACTTTGCGGTGCCCAACTTTCTACCGGACGAGGTGAAGCAGAAAATCTACGCCGACAACGGCCGCCGGCTGTACGGGCTCTGATTCTCACATTATGAAGTTCCTGGTTGGCCGCGCGGACGAGATTCCGCCCGGCAGCCGCAAGATCGTACGCATCGCGGGACGCTCGATTGGCGTCTTCAACGTCGACGGCGAGTTTTATGCGATTCGCAACCGCTGCCCGCATCAGGGCGCGCCGCTGTGTGAAGGCAAACTGTGGGGCGCCTTGCGCGCAGACGCGCCTGGCGCCTTTGAATACGAGAGCCGCAAAGAAATTCTGACGTGCGTCTGGCACGGCTGGGAGTTCGACCTCAAGACGGGCCAGTCCTGGTGTGACCCGCAGCGGCTGCGGGTGCGCAGCTACGCGGTGGCAGTCGACGAGCCAGAGGACCTGCCGGCGGACCTGCCGGTGGCGGAGCTGGAGTCGGTGAAAAACAGGATGATTGTCACGGCCAACGCCAGCGCGGCGGATGGAAGGGTGAAGGGTCCGTATACGGTGCCAACCTACGGCACTGTGGTTGACGACGGATACCTCTACTTAACGGTGGAACTGGCCGACCTCCTCACCTCGTGACACAATCTTTCAGCGAGTCGCAAGTCTGGCGGAGTTTTCGAGCGGACCTCCGCGTGACAAGTCTTTCAGACATTCGCGAGTTCAGCGGACTTACGAGCTGACCGTTCGGGTGAGTCGAGCCCGTCGAGCGGAGTAGCGGGGCGCATGAAGAGGAGCCGGCCGAGGGCGGGCACCGCGTTGACGGCCTCGAGCACGGTGCGGAAGGCCAAGCGACCGACCACGCTCGTGGACGCGACCGACTCCGAGACCCGCAGCGAGCGCTGCACGGCGTCGAAGGCGTAATCTCGCATCGCGGCTTCGTACGCGCCGATCGTCGACAGGACGTCCGTCTCGCCGCGGTCGGCGCGGACCAGGTGGTGCGCGAGCACCGCCGCGTCCTGCAAGGCGGTGTTGCCACCCAGTCCCTGGAGCGGCGTCATGGTGTGGATCGCATCGCCGAGG
>JAFAWJ010000647.1 GCA_019242065.1 Chloroflexota bacterium | reverse complement strand
AGGAACGAGCCGATCGGCCGCCTGGGATCGCCCAGACCCGAGCGCGAGCGCCGGATCGCATCCGCGACCGCGACCACCGCCTCGTCCTGGTCGACCACCCGCGCGTGCAGGGCGTCTTCCAGGTGCAGCAGCTTGACCGCTTCCTCGGTGTACAGGGTCTTGACCGGCACGCCGGTCCAGGTGGCGACCACCGCGGCGACGTCCTCGGGGGTCACGACCGCTCCGGACGTGCGTCCCTCGACCTGCTCCAGTGCCTCAGGATGCTCTTCCTCCAGGCGGAGCCGATCCGCTTTGGCGCGCGCGGCACCTTCGTAGTCGCGGTCCTGCCAGGCGGTGTCCTCCTCGACCTTGAGCCGTTTGATCTGGGCAACCGGGCTGTCGGCCTGTGCCACGGCGGCACGCAGGCGCACCTTGGCGGCGGCCTCGTCCATCAGGTCGATGGCCTTGTCGGGCAGGCTGCGGTCCTGGATGTAGCGTTCGCTCAGGCGCACCGCCGTCTGCAGCGCTTCCTGGCTGATGCCCAGCTGGTGGTGCTGCTCGTAGCGATCCTTGAGGCCCTCCAGGATCTGGAGCGCCTCTTCGGGCGACGGCTCGTCGACGTACACGGGCGCGAAGCGGCGTTCGAGCGCCGCATCCTTTTCGATGCGCTCGCGGTATTCGTCATGGGTGGTGGCGCCGATGAGCCGCAGCTCGCCACGCGCCAGGGCTGGTTTGAGCAGGTTGGCGCCGTCTAGCGCACCCTCGGCATTGCCGGAGCCGACCAGCGTGTGCAGCTCGTCCAGGAACAGGATCACCGTCCCATTCGAAGCCTTCGTCTCGGCCACGACGGACTTGAGGCGCTCCTCGAACTCGCCGCGGAACTTGGCGCCCGCGATCAGCAGGCCCATGTCCAGGGCGATCAGACGCTTGCCTTCGAGTGGCTCGGGCACCTGACCGGACGCGATGCGCTGGGCCAGACCTTCGACCACTGCCGTCTTGCCGACACCAGGCTCGCCGACGAGGACCGGGTTGTTCTTGGTGCGACGCACCAGGACTTCCATGAGCCGCAGGATTTCTTCGTCGCGGCCGATGACCGGATCGAGCTTGCCATCGGCGGCGAGCGCGGTCAGGTCGACACCGTATTTCTGGAGCGCCTGGAACGAGCCTTCGGCGGTCGGGCTGTCGACGGGGCGGCCGCCGCGAACCTCGTCGAAGGCACGCGCCAGCGCGGCGCGGCTCAGGCCCGCTCGTTCGGCGGCTTGCGTCAACTCGTCGCGTGGATCCGCGAGCAGGGCCAACAGCAGGTGCTCGGTGCTAGCGAACTGGTCGCCACGCTGATCGGCGTCGGCCAGCGCGGTGTCGAGGACCTGTTTGGCGCGCGGGGTCAGGTAGATGGCGCCCGCTTGTTGCGCGACTGGCCGGCGGCTGAGCTCGGCGCGCAGCCAGGCCAGCAGGGCGGCGGGCTGGAAGCCGTCGAGCTTGTCGAAGGCGGCTTTGATCAGGCCGTCGGGCTCGCCGAGGAGTGCCAGCAGCAGATGCTCGGAATCGAGCTGGTTGTGGTGCAGGCGCGCGAGCAGTTGCTGCACGCGGGCGAGGGCTTCGCGGGCTTGGTCAGTGAATCGTTCGAGCGGGATCAAGACAATCCTCCCAGGCGGCCGGCGCGCGGGTGCCTGCGAGCCTCGGCCACCTTGATAGTGTGATTATAAAAGTTTGTGCCATTCCGACAAGAATGTTTGGGCCTGAACCACCTTCAGATATATCGCTAACAACGGCTTGGGAGACGAATTGATTCCCGGGGATTGCCCCTCAGGCGTAGGGTGGATGCGTGCCGCGTCGGGTCACCAACGACCTCCTGTTGGCGCTGGTCCTCGCCCAGGTCCTCAGCGGCGTGCTGGGCTGGGCCTGGCCCGTCGCCATGGCCCGTCCGCTGTACGACGTCCACCGCGCCCTCGGAGTTGCACTCCTGCTGCTCCTCGGCTGGAAGCAGGCCATCGCATTACCCTCACTACGGCGGCGGCTCAGACGCACTCACGGCCAGGACCGCTCGCTGCTCTGGGGCAGCGTTGCCGCCGCCGCCCTCCTGCTGACCCTCGCCCTCGGCCTGGCCTGGACTCTCAACCTGATCTCGTTCGACTGGCTCTGGGGCTACTCGCCCCTGAACGTGCACGTCATCGTCGGCATCGGCCTGGTTCCGTTCCTCGGCGCCCACCTGCTGCTGCGCCGCCGCCAGAACGCACTCAGCGCCCCCGTGCGCTCGCGTCGCACGCTGCTCCGCCTCGCAGGACTGGGCCTGGCCACGCTCGTCGGCTGGCAAGCCATCGAGCGCCTGGCGCCCGCGGTGCGCCTGCCCACAGGCTCCAAGCCGGCCACGGGGTTCCCCGCCGAGATCTGGCTGTTCGACTCCGTGCCAGCGCTGGACGCCGCCACGTATCAACTGAGCATCTTCGACAACCAACTCTCCCTCCCCCAACTCATCAACACCCACGCACAGAAGCAAGTTCAAGCCGTGCTCGACTGCACCAGCGGCTGGTGGTCTGACCAGCTCTGGCGCGGCGTCAGCGTCCTGGACGTCCTGCCGTCGACCAGCGCCACTAGCCTGGCCTTCACGTCAGTGACCGGCCACCGCATCGTGCTGCCGCTCGCCGATCTCAACGAGGCGATCCTGGCCACGCACGTCGGCGGCGAGCCGCTCTCGCCAGGCCACGGCTATCCGCTGCGACTGGTCGTGCCGGGCCGCCGCGGCTACCAGTGGGTCAAGTGGCTGGCGCGCATCGACCCCGCCTGAACCCCCCGCTTACGCTCCTCTAACGCGGCGTTTGCGCACGTCTTACGCGCTGGTAACTCGCGTCTAACGCTCCACAGCAGACCATGTGAGCAACATCACGAAGCGAGTCCCTGGAGCCAATCCGAGGGATCCGCGAGGAACCAGGAGACACATATGGCTATTGATCTGTGGCGCACCCGACCGTACACCGTGGCTCAGACCCCGCTGCGCCAGTGGGTGGATCGCGTTTTTGACGAGGCCTACACTCGTGAGGCCGACAACGGCGCGGCAGGCTTCCAGTCGCTGCCCGTCAACGTGTGGGAGACTCCCGAGGGGTACCAGGCCGCGCTGCTGGCGCCGGGTCTGGACGAGGAGTCCATCAGCGTGACCGTCCACGACGACATGCTGGCCATCGAAGGCGAACTCAAGGTCAGCGTGCCCGAGAACGCCAAGGCGGTCTGGCAGGAGTTTGGACCGGCGAAGTTCCGCCGCTCACTGCGACTCGGCTCGGCGGTCGATCCCACGCGCGTTGAGGCAATGTTCCGCAACGGCATGCTGCTGGTGACTATGCCCAAGGCCGAGCATGCGAAGCCGCGGCAGGTCCAGGTGCAGGTGGGCGGCACGCACGCTCCAGCCGCGCCCGAAGCTGCCAGCAACGGCGGCGCGCACTAAACAACGAAGAGACTGGCGCCGTCGGACAGTGTTGTCCGGCGGCCCTTTCTTTTAATCTGAATCGCACATGCCCGCGAATCGGCTGGCCACCGGCAATCCCTCCACACGGGTCGTCGTGGGTCTGGGCAACGCCGAACGCCACTACGCGCGCACGCGCCACAACCTGGGCGCCCGCGCGGTAACCGAAGCGATGTCAAAACTGGGACTGAGAATCCAGCCGGGCCTCAATCCGGTACCACTCAGCCGTTCGGGGTTTGTGCTTCCCGATGGCTTCATGAACGACAGCGGCCGAATTGTGCTGAAGGCTGTCGAGCGTTGGCGGCCGCGCGCGGCGGGCCTGCTCGTCGTCCACGACGACCTGGACCTGCCGCTGGGCGAGGTCAAAGAACGCGACGGTGGCGGGCATGGCGGCCACAACGGTCTGCGAGACGTCATGCAACGCCTGGGGACCGGCAGCTTCAAACGCCTGCGCATCGGGATCGGCCGACCGCCCGGCTCGATGGACCCGGCTAATTTCGTGCTGGCCACCTTCCGTCCGGACGAATTCGATGCCGTCAGCGCCGCCGTCGAGGCGGCGGCAGAATTAATTGTCGCCTTTGTGGAGACGCCCGTCTCGCCCTGAGTCGCGTGAGCGGTAGACTCGCCGACATGCGCATCGGGTTCATCGGACTGGGGATGATGGGCCACCACATGGTGGCCAACTTGCAGAAGGCCGGGCACGAACTGGTCGTCTACGACGTGCGGCGCGAGGCGGGCCAGGAAGCGCTAGGTCGCGGGGCTCACTGGGCCGAGACGCCGGCCGACGCGGCGCGACAGAGCGAGATCGTGATGACCTCGCTGCCCGGGCCGAAGGAAGTCGAGTTGGTTGCCCTCGGCGAAAACGGGGTGCTGGCGGGTGCCGCAGCGGGCACCATCTATGTCGACGTCTCGACCAGCTCGCCAACCCTGATCCGCCGCATCCACACGGTCATGGGCGAGCGCGGCGTACGGGTGGCCGACGCCCCCGTCAGTGGTGGGGTCGTGGGCGCCGAGGAGGCCACGCTGCAGATCATGGTGGGCTGCGACGCCGATCTGTTCGAGCAAATCAAGCCTGTCCTGCGCGGCATCGGCGACAAGATCACCTACATCGGCGAGGTCGGCGCGGGCGAAGTCGCCAAGCTGGTGCACAACCAGATCGCGCTGGTCGTCCAGCAGGCGGTCGCCGAAGGCCTGACACTCGGCACCAAAGCGGGCATCCAGCCCGAGAAGCTGCTCGAAGCCATCCGAGGTGGGGCATACGGTCGCGGTGGTGGCGGGGTTGGCCCGGGCCTGGAACGCACCACGCTGCGCGGCGACTGGGACCGCCCGCGTTTCGCGCTCGCGCTGGCGCGCAAGGACCTGGGCCTGGCGACCGACCTGGCCAGCGAATTTGGCGTGCCGATGCCCCTGGCGGCGATGGCCGAGCTCGCGCTGATCGAATGCCTGAACCGCGGCTG
>JAFAWJ010000730.1 GCA_019242065.1 Chloroflexota bacterium | reverse complement strand
GAAGGTCTCCTCCTCGGTGAGCGGAGCAAAACCGCCCAGTCCGACTGAGGTCGACAGCACCGCGACCGCCCGCTCGTACAGAGCGGAGGCCACGCCGGCCTGCAGAGCGTCGGCTCCAGTGGTGATCACGCCGACGCGCGGGACCAGGACCACGCGTGGCGCCGGGTCGCGCATGGCAATGTTCGCCGCATGACGGGCCACGTATGCGGTGTAGCGGGCTTCATAGGCGGCGACGCCGTCGCGGAAGTGCTGGGCGAGTGCCTCGGGAGTGTCGGCCGACGGTACGACCAGCGGCCAGGGCTTGGTGTGCACCAGGTGGTCGGGGCAGGCCGGGCCGGCCCCCGCGACCTCGGCGAGGTCCGCTCGGTCGGCGAAGGCGCGCGCCGCCTCGCTGGTGTCCAGGTGCAGGATCATGGGCCGCCGCTGCGAGATGGCGCCGCGCAAGGCGGGCAGCGCGCCGACCACGGTCGAGGATTCCAGTGGAGTCGGAGTGGCAGTGGCAGTGGCGAAAATCCGACGGCGGTCGGCATGTTCGGCCAGGGCGTCCGCGGCTCGCGCGATGGCCGCGATGCTGCGCGCGTAGCATTCCTCGTGCGTGTCGGCCCACGTGACCAGGCCATGCTTGGCCATCAGGACGCAGGCAGCGTCGGGTTGCTCGCGCACGGCCAGGGCGATCTTCTTGCCGAGCGAGAAGCCAGGGCGTTCATAGTCGACCCAGACGGCGCGCCCGTCCCACACGCGGTGGGCCAGGTCACGGCCGTCGGGAACGGCGCACAACGCGATGATGGCGTCGGGATGCGTGTGGTCGACATGCTCGAAGGGCAGCATGCTATGGAGGGGTGTTTCGATGGACGCGCGGGGTTGGCCGGGTCGCAGGACGGCGTGCTCGTAATAGGCGACCAGGTCGTCGTCGGACATGCGGTCCCGCTCCAGGAGCGGCAGGAGGTCGTCCATCCGGAGGGCGGTGAACTGATCGGGGCGGATGGTGGCCAGATCCGAACCGGAGCCTTTGACCCACAGCACGCGGGTTAGTCGCTCACGAAAATCCGGTTCGGTGCATTTGCTGGAGGTGTTGCCACCGCCCCAGTTGGCGACCGAGCGGTCGGCGCCCAGGAGATTGGAGCGGTATGCCAGTAATGCCAAGGTGTTTTTGAGACTCGCGGCATGTGCGCTGTCCCAGCGGTTAACCGGTGGTTGGATCGGAAACGCGTGGTCGACAGAAGTCACCGGCAGTGGGTGTGTTTGGACTTCAGAGTTCATTGCCAACCGGCCGCCACGCCGCCTACTCGGGTTGCGGTGCGCCGCTCCTCTGCATCGCTGGCCAGATACGCAGCGTAGGGATCCTCCGGCAGACCCGCGTCGGCACGCGCTGCGGCCAGGAGTGGACGGACGTCCGTGTCGTACGCGTCCTTGAGCACCCGGTTGGCCTCCAGCACATCCCCGGTGGACTGCGCGTCACGCAGCGCGTCGAGATCCACCAGCAGCGCCTTGGCCATCGCCTCCTGCAGATTCATCACCGAGCGGATGACCGCTGGCAGCTTGGGCTCGATGTTGTGGCACTGATCCAGCATGTACACCACTTCCTCGGCGGTGTCGCGCGCGACCGGATCGATGAGTCCGTCGTTGCGGGCTTTGACCAGCTCATGGCAAATGCGGAATAGCTGATACGGGTCGATGCTGCCCACCATCAGGTCGTCGTCGCCGTATTTTTTGTCGTTCAGGTCGAACCCGCCCAGTCGGCCCTCCTGGAGCAGGATCGACACGATCTGCTCGATGTTGGTCCCCATGGCGTGGTGGCCGGTATCCACGCACACCTGGGCACGCTCGCCGACGTGCTGGCAGACGGACAGCGCCTGGCCCCAGTCCTGGACGTCGGTGTGATAGAAGGCGGGCTCGTAAAACTTGTACTCCAGGAAGAGGCGGCCGTCGTCGGGCAGCGCCGGATAGATCTCGCGTAGCGTTTCGATCAACCGCCGGCGGCGAGCGCGGAAGTCGTCCTGGCCTGGATAGTTGGTGCCGTCGGCCAGCCAGACTTTGACGACGCTGGAGCCGGTCTCGCGGGCGATGTCACAGCACTCCAGGACGTGGGCGACTGCTTTCTTCCGGACCTCGAATGACGGGTGGCACAGGGATCCGAGCCTGTAGTCTTCGTCCTGGAAGGTGTTGGAGTTGATGCCGCCGATGCGCACGCCGCGCTCCTCGGCGAAGGCGGCCAGCATCGAAAAGTTGTCGACGCGATCCCACGGAATGTGGAGGGCGATCGAGCGCGCGACACCGGTAAACCGACCGACGATTGCCGCGTCTTCGACTTTTTCGAAGGGATCGCGCGGGACGCCGGGCTGCGGAAACACTTTGAAGCGGGTGCCAGAGTTGCCATAGCCCCAGGACGGTGTCTCGACCTCGAGCTGGGTGACGGCGGCAGCCACGCGCGCTTGACTACTCATCTCTGACATGCTCCTTGAAAGAGTTTGGAAAATCGCGCACGCGGCTCCGACCAGTCGCCGCGCGGATCGAAGCGCCGCGCCGGAAAGGACGTGGCCACCAGCTCGCGGGCCTCGGCCAGCGACGCCAGCTCGCCGAGGGCCATAGCCTGCACGATCAGGTTGCCCAGCGCGGTCGCTTCGGCCGGACCGGCCAGCACGGGCACGCCGCAGGCGTCGGCCGTCATCTGGCACAGCAGCGCGTTGTTCGACCCGCCGCCAACGACATGCACCCTGTCGATCCTTCGGTCGGTGGCGGCTCCGAGCTGACGCACGACCACGGCATACTTTAGCGCCAGGCTCTCCAGCAAGACGCGGACGAGCGTCGCCTGGTCTTCGGGCGGCGGCTGGCCAGTCTCCAGACAGACCGCACGCACGATCTCGGGCAACGTGCCCGGCTGCACGCGCAGGAAGCGCTCGTCGTCGGGATCAACGAAGGCGGTGCACGGCCGCGCGGCCTCCGCCGCGCTGGTCAGTTGCGCGTAACTCAGCTGGGA
>JAFAWJ010000703.1 GCA_019242065.1 Chloroflexota bacterium | reverse complement strand
GATCGTGGGCACGGTCGTGGAGCGTGGAAGTCTGGCACAGGAGTTCACAATTGGCGAGCGCCTCGGCGTGCCGTGGCTGGGCGGGACCGATCAGACCTGCCGCTACTGCCTGCGCGGCCAGGAAAACCTGTGCGATGCGGCGCTGTTCACCGGCTACACGCTCGACGGGGGCTATGCGCAGTACGTCGTGGCAGACGAGCGCTACTGCCTGCGCCTGCCCGCGAAGTACGCCGACGCGGAGGCCGCGCCGTTGCTGTGCGCGGGGCTAATCGGTTACCGCACCTATCGACTCGGCGGTGAGTCGGCCGAACGCGTCGGCATCTATGGCTTTGGAGCCGCGGCACACATCGTGGCGCAAATCGCCGTGCACGCCGGTCGGCGGGTCTTCGCCTTCACTCGCCCGGGCGACGCGGCAACACAGGATTTCGCCCGCGGGCTGGGCGCGGTCTGGGCCGGCGGATCTGACGAGCTGCCGCCGGAGGCGCTCGACGCCGCGCTGATCTTCGCGCCGGTCGGCGAGCTCGTCGTCGCCGCGCTGCGGGCCACGGCTAGAGGCGGCGTGGTCGTCAGTGGCGGGATACACATGAGCGACATCCCGGCGTTTCCCTATCGCTTGCTGTGGGAAGAGCGCAGCATTCGCTCGGTCGCCAATCTCACGCGCACCGACGGACACGAGTTCATGGCGGTCGCCGACCAGATCCCGATTCACACGTCCGTCGAAACCTTTGAGCTGGCCGAGGCCGATGCGGCGCTGAACCGGCTGCGGCATGGGCAGGTGCGCGGCGCCGCGGTGCTCATCCCCTGAATACGAGACGCCGGGGGTGGCCACAGGACTACCATTAAGGTTGATGGCCGTCGTTGGCGTAGCCGACCTCGGCGCGGAAGCTGGCCTCGACTTTCCCAGTCTGTATGCGGGCCACCGCGTCTATTCGTCTGAGGAGGCGCCCCGGGTCCCGCTGGAGGACATCCCGGCGCGCGTCAGGTCCGCCCTGCAGCCGATTCTCGAACGCGTCGCCATCGGCGAGCGCGTCGCGATCACCGCCGGTAGTCGCGGCATCGCCAACATGCCGCTCATCCTGCGCGCGTGCGGCGAGGCCATTCGCGAGGCTGGCGGCGATCCATTCGTCATGCCGGCCATGGGCAGTCACGGTGGTGCGACCGCCGATGGACAGCGCGACGTCCTGACGGGGTACGGCATCACCCGCGAAAGCGTCGGCATGCCGGTGATTTCCAGCATGGAGGTCAACCAGATCGGCTGCGTCGACGACATGCCGGTCTTCATGAGCACCACGGCCCTGGAAGCCGACCACGTCCTGCTGGTCAACCGCGTCAAGCCGCACACCGACTTCCACGGTCCGATCGAAAGCGGCCTGGCCAAGATCTGTGCAATCGGGCTCGGCAAGCAGCGCGGGGCGCAGACCATCCATCGCTATGGCACACGCGGCCTGGTCGAGCTGATGCCCAGGGCGGCGCGCTGCATCATCGACAAGACCGGAAAAGTCTTGGGCGGCCTGGCCATCCTGGAGAACCAGCGCGACGAGACCGCGGACCTCCAGTTTGTGGAGCCTCACGGAATCGGCCTGGGCGTCGAGCAGGCGCTGCTGTCGCGTGCCCGAGCGATGATTGGCACCCTGCCCTTCGAGGCGCTCGACGTGTTGATCGTCGATCAGATGGGTAAGAACATCTCGGGCACGGGCATGGACACCAACGTGATTGGCCGCATGTTCGTCCCGGGCGTTGCCGAAGAGCCGCGCACCCAGATCACCGCCGTGGTTGTGCTGGGGCTGACCGAAGAAAGCCACGGCAACGCGGTGGGCGTCGGGCTGGCCGATTTCACGACCGCCGACTTCGTCGAACACATCGACTGGCAGGCGACCCACATGAACAGCTACACCTCGGGCACCGGCGGATTGCTGCGTGGACGGCTACCGACCATCCTGGCCAACGATCGTGCGGCCATTGCGACGGCGATTCGCATGTGCGGCCAGCCCAATCCGTCACAGCTGCGCCTGGCGCGGATCAAAAACACGCTGCAGGTCGCCGAAGTGCAGTTCAGTCCGAGCCTGCTGGAGCACGCCGACCGCGGCCACGTGGAGGTGACCGGCTCGCCTCGACCGATGCAGTTCGATAGCGCGGGTCGACTTCTGTAGCGCGCCTGCTGATTCTGGCGGACGACTTCACGGGCGCGTGCGATGCCGCGGGCGCCTTTGCCGCGCAACGCCTAACGCGTGTGGTGACCCATGTTCCGGAGGCCTGGCCCGACGACACCGAGGTTCTGTCGCTGGATCTCGACGTCCGCGAGCGCTCAAGCGACTTTGCCGCCCGCGCCATCGCGCACGCAATCACACAGCTTCGCCGCAGCGATACCGACCACCGTGTGTTCGTCAAGATCGACTCGACGCTGCGCGGGCCCGTCGTCGGCCTGATCGACGGCGCCCTCGCCGCCAGTGGTCGCTCCGTCGCGATGGTGGCGCCCGCCTTTCCCGATCAGGGGCGACACGTCAGAGACGGGCACCTGGTGGTAAATGGCCGCGTTGGCGCGAGCCTCGTCGACCTGGCTAAACCTCTCCGAGCGCGCGCGCACATCGTCGATGCTGACTCCAGCGAAGCGTTGGCGGAACTGGCACGCGCGGCGGCCGAGCATCCTGAGTGGCTGCTGGTCGGCTCCGCGGGCCTCGCGCGCCAGCTCGCCGGTCCGCACACGCCTGGCCGCCTGCGTCCGAGCGGCCGCGGACCAATCCTCATCGTGGCCGGCAGCCCCACGCCCGTGACGCGTCGACAGCTGACTCGCGTGACGGGCAGAGACGGCGTGGTGGTCCTCTCGACGCCGCCCACCGACACCCGCGACGCCGGCGAGGCGGCCGCCGCTCTGGCCGACACGGTCGCCGCCTGGGCGCAGGAGCATACGCCGCGCGCCGTCGTCCTGACCGGCGGCGCCACTGCCCGCGAGGTCAGCCACCGCCTGGGCGCAACCAGCCTGCGGCTCGCCGGCGAGGTCCAGCCCGGCATTCCCGGCGGCACGCTCGAGGACGGCGTCTGGCACGCCGTGACGGTGGTCACCAAGGCAGGTGGCTTCGGCGCCGCCGAGACACTTCTCGACGTGGTGCACGCCCTGGGTGTTTCATCATCGACAGACGCACATGACTTCCACGACTGAGACCAAGCCGGTTCTGGCTATCACCATGGGCGACCCGGGCGGGATCGGGCCCGAGATCATCGCCAAAGCCCTGACCCACGCCGACGTCTACGACCACTCGCGGCCCCTGGTCATCGGCGAGCGGCGGGCGATGGAAGCCGCCGTGCGCATCACCGGCCGCCCTCTCGAAGTGCGCCTGGTCGATCAGCCCGCCGACGCGGGCGACCACCCCGGCACCATCGACCTGGTCGACCTGGCCAATATCGACATCGAACAGCTCGGTCGGGCCCGCGTGTGTCCAGAGGTTGGTAAGGCCGCCTACGACTACCTCGAGCTCGCCACCCACCTGGCGCTCGACAACCAGGTGGGCGC
This sequence comes from Chloroflexota bacterium, assembly GCA_019242065.1. The sequence continues at coordinate 2,453 of JAFAWJ010000703.1, read as the reverse complement.
CATCGTCACCGCGCCGCTCAACAAGGAAGCCCTCAGCGAAGCCGGCTGGGTGGGCATCGGCCACACGGAGCTGCTGGCCCGTTTCGCCGGTGTACCCGACAAGAACGTCGCCATGATGCTGGCCTCCAACCGACTGCGCGTCGTCCACGTCTCGACACACGTCTCGTTGCGCCGCGCCATCGAGCTGGTCTCTCCGGAGCGCATCATGACCGCCACGCGGCTGGCGGGCGAGACCGCCCGCGACATCGTCGGCCGTGAGCCGCACATCGCCGTGGCCGGACTCAATCCGCACGCCGGCGAGCACGGTCTATTCGGCTCCGAGGAAGAAGAGCTGATCGAGCCCGCCATCGAGCAGCTACGCGCCGAAGGCTGGCACGTCTCGGGCCCGGTGTCGCCCGACACGGTCTTTTTGCGCGCGGCTTCCGGTGATTTCGACGCCGTGATCGCCATGTATCACGACCAGGGTCACATCCCGTCGAAGTTCGCCGGCTTCGACGACACCGTCAACGTCACGCTCGGCCTGCCCATCGTGCGGACCTCAGTCGACCACGGCACCGCCTACGACATCGCCGGCACCGGCAAAGCCAACGAAGCCAACATGCTGGCCGCCATCGAGCTCGCCGCCCAGATGGCCGCCAACCGCGAGCGCCGTCTTACGGAAGATTCTCGATCTCGACCGGCGCGATAGCGTCGGCCAGCGGGAATTTGGAGACCCGCGAGTAGAAATACAGCTCGGCTTCCAGCGTGCGCTGGATCGTCTCGGCCTTGCGGAAGCCGTGCTGCTCGCCCTCGAACGCCAGATACGCAACGGGCAGGTCCTTGGCTCGTAGCGCCGCCACCATCATCTCCGCCTGCGACGGTGGCACCACCCGGTCCTCGAGACCCTGGAACAGGATCACCGGGCACGACAGCCGGTCAGCGAAGTGGATGGGCGACCGTGCGTAGTACACGTCCTTGTCGGCCGGGTAGGGACCAATCAGTCCGTCCAGGTAGCGCGATTCGAATTTGTGCGTGTCGGTCGCCAGCGCTTCGCAGTCGGCCACGCCGAAATACGACGCGCCCGCCGCGAAATCGGTATGGAACACCAGGGCGCACAGCGTGGTGTAGCCGCCGGCGCTGCCACCGCGGATCGCTAGCCGACGGCCGTCCACTTCGCCGGCCGCGGCCAGGTAGCGCGCCGCGGCGATGCAGTCGTCGGTATCGACGATGCCCCACTGCCCGCGCAGCCGATCGCGGTACGGCCGGCCGTAGCCGCTGCTGCCACCGTAGTTGACGTCGACCACGCCAAAGCCGCGGCTGGTCCAGTACTGGACGCCCATGTTGAGCTGCGCCAGCGTCATCGACGTCGGCCCACCGTGGCTCTCCACGATCAAGGGCGGCAGCTCCCCGTCTGAGCCCGTGAAGTCCGGGCTGGTCGGCGGGTAATAGATGGCGTACGCCGTCTGGCCGCCCGTTGTCGGAAACGCGATCGCGCGCGGCCGAGCAACGAAGGTCGCCTCGGGCGGCGTCTCCAGGCTGCGCCGCAGCACCTCGCGCTCGCCACTGGAGGCGTCCATGCGGATCACGGCGGCAGCCTCGGTCGGCGTCGCGGCGACGAACACCAGCGTGTTGCCGCTGGCACGAATGCGGCGCGAGATGGCCGAATACGGCAGGTCGGCGGCAAGGTCGATGGGCTGGCCTGGTCGCACGAACGCCAGGTGGTCGAAGCCGTCCTGGCTGACGATGCACGCCAGGCGTCCGTCCGCCAGAAACGCATACGTACTCATGCCGAACGTCCACTGCGGAGCTCCGAACTCGGCCGCCATCGGCGCCAGGGCTTCCGCTTCAGGCGCGCCTGGCTCCTGCCGATACAGGTTCCACCAGCCGGTGCGGTCCGAGACGAAGTACACCGTGCCCGCTTCGGACGCAAACGGACTCCACTCGGGTTGAAAGATCGACTCCTCGGCCCCACCTGCCAGCCGCTGGGTGTTGCTCACGCTGCCGTCGGCGGCCAGGTCGGCGACCCACAGCTCGGTGCCGTCCCACGGCATGCGCGGATGATCCCAGCTCAACCAGGCCAGCCGTCGCCCATCGGGGCTGATGCGCGGACTCGAATAGAAGTCGTGGCCCGAGGCGATTACGCGACCCTCCTCGTCACCCGAACCGTCGGCCGACAGGACGGCCAGCTCGTTGACAGCCTCCGCACCCTCGGCGGCGGTATGTCGCTCGCGGACGCAGATCAGCCAGCGTTCGTCGGGTGTCAACTGCGCGTCCGCATAGCGCACACCGGATGGCACCGTCGGCTCAGGTGTCAGCGGGCGTGGCGCGTGCCCAGGGTCCTGCCGGTACAGGCGCTGGTCGGCGAAATTCGAAAAGAAGACGGCTGGATTTCTGCCCGCGACCAGGTACGCACCCCCGCCGTACTCGTGGACGCGTGTGCGAACGTAGTACGGCGCGGGTGTCAGCTCCTGGCG
>JAFAWJ010000626.1 GCA_019242065.1 Chloroflexota bacterium | reverse complement strand
GGATGTGACCGGCCTGTTCGCCGCCAGCGTGCTGGCGGGGGTCGGACTGTGGCTGCTGCCTCGGAAGCGGCGGCAGGCTCGCGCCCAGTTCCGGGAGCGAACGGAGGAGTTGCGCGTTCGGTTGGACACCGCGCTGACCGACGAGTTTCAACGCGAGCTCGAACGCAGCCTGCAACGCATCAAGGACGCGCTGGCGCCGTATACCCGCTTCATCAAGAGCGAGCGGGAGCGCACCGAACAGTTCGCGGCCGCGCTGCGCGACGTGCTCGGCAGCCTCGAGCGGCTGCGGGCTCAGGTCGAGACGTCCGTCTAGCGCAGCGCTACGCGCCGCCGAGCGCGATCTGGACCGCCTTGACCACCAGCAGAATCACGGCCACGACGAGGTAGCCGCGCAAGGCAAGAATGGCGAGCTTTCGCCCGGGCGACCACTCCGGCCGATTCAGCAAGGCCAGGGGTGGCATGCGCCAGTTCTCGCGATCACGCGCGGGCACCACGGCGTGCGCGGTCGGGTGTCGACGCGCCGTCAGCACCAACCAGGCGCCACCGACCACCAGACCGGCCAGCAGCAACACTGACATGCCGACGGTGAGCGCGCTCACGTCGATCGACGGTGCGAGCGTGGTGATGACCAGAATCAATGACAGCTCCAGCAGCACGCTGACGATGATGCTGGCGACGACGTTCAACCACATGGCGTTGACCCACGGGCCAAGGACCTCGCGATCGTTGCACAGGAGCACCAGGAACACGGTCGCGCTCGGCAGCAGCACGCCCGCGAGCGCCTGGACGGCGGTGGTGATCAGCCCGAGCGGCGCGTTCGGGATGAGCACGATCGCGGCGGCGACCGCGACCAGGCCGGTGTAGCTACCGTAAAAGACGCGCGCTTCCTTGAACGAGCGATGCAACGAATGCCGCAGACCAAAGACGTCCCCGAAGGCGTATGACGTGGCGAGCGTCACCGCGCAGGCCCCGATGATCGAGGCGTCCAACAGCAGCAAGGCGAAAATCGAGGCGACGACGCTTCCGCGCTCGGTCGCCAGCGCGGCTGCGGTCCCCAGGGCGTCCGTGAACTGTCCGAACTCGGTCGTACCGGAAAAGGCGGCCGCCGTGGCCATCATGATCGCGGCTCCGCCAATGACCACCACCGCGGCGCCGATGCACGTGTCGGCCCGCTCGTAGGCCATCCAGCGTGGGGTGATGCGCTTGTCGATGACGTTGGACTGCTGGAAGAACAACTGCCAGGGTGCAACGGTGGTGCCCACGATGGCGATGATCAGCAGTACGGCGTCAGAGGACATGCCGCCCTCGATGCCTGGAATGAACAGTCCGTGCACCACCAGGGCGGGATTCGGATGCGTCAGGACCGCCAGTGGGAACACCAGCAGACTGCACACCAGGAACACGAACATCGCCCGCTCCCAGCGGCGGAAGTTGCCACTGAGCGTGATGCCGATCAGGACGACCGCCGCCAGGGGGACCGCGACGTACGCACTCACTCCGAAATAGCCGGCCGCGAGGCTCACGCCGATGAACTCGGTGACGATGGTCAGGAAGTTCAGGATGAACAGGTCGCCCACCGAGAAAAATCCCCAGAAACGGCCAAAGCGCTCGTTGATCAGACGGGCGTGGCCCACGCCGGTGACGGCTCCGAGACGCACGACCATCTCCTGGTTGACGATCAGCACCGGGATGAGGAGCACCAGCGTCCACAGGAGCGAGTAGCCGTAGTTCTGACCGGTCTGAGCGTACGTCGCGACACCGCCGGCGTCGTTGTCGCCGACCATCACGATCAGCCCAGGGCCGACGATCGCCAGCAGCGTCAGCAGGCGCTGTTTCCAGGTGTGGCGGCGAGCGGTGTCGCCGACGCGGATCGTGCCGAGGGCGCCGCGGATGTCGCCGAGGTGGGCGTCGTCGAGGACGGCGGTGGGCGTCGGCGTCTCCGCCGACTGCGCCTGTGACTCAGTCACTGCTGCTGGCTTCTGCGCGTCGCCGCCACTCCGCGGGAACCAGGTTGTCGAGCAGGTCGTCGACCGACACGGCGCCGATCAGGCGATCGTCGTCGTCGGTCACACCCACGGCGAACAGGTTGAAATCGGTCATGCGCAGGGCGATGTCCTGCACGTCGGCGTCCAGCGGCAGGCCACCACTGACCATCTGAGGCAGGCGTTCTATGGGTGCATCCGGCTCGCCGCGCAGGACGTCCGCGGTGCTCACGGTGCCGATCAGTCGGCCGTCCGGGTCGGTCACGAACACGGATCCGAGCAGCGGCGATGGCACGTTGTCGGCCTGGCGGACGCGTTCGAGCGCGTCGCCGAGCAGTGTGCCGCGCTCGACGGCGATCACATCCGGACTCATCAGCCCGCCCGCGGTGGAGGGGTTGTGCTGCAGCAGATCTCGCAGCTTCTGGCCCTGTCTGGCGGGCATGAGCTCCAGCACCGGACGGCGCCGCTGCTGGTCGAGCTCGTTGAGCAGGTCGGCAGCATCGTCCGGGGCCATGTGCGTCAGGAGGTCCGCGGCCTCGCGATCGGAGCGCGATTCGAGGAATTCGACCTGGTGCTCGGGCTCCAGCTCCTCGAAAACGTCGGCGGTCAGCTCCGGATCCGCTTCCACGGCCTCGATGATCTCTTCGCCCTGCTCGTGCGAAGCGCCCTCGACGAGATCCGCGATCTGGGCCGGGTGCAACCGCTTCAAGGGTCCGAGTGGCATGAGCAGGCCGGCGGTAGGCACGTGGCCGACGAACGGCTGAATCTCGCTCCAGTCCAGGACGAGGTCGCGCGGGGGGAGTTGGCGGCGTTGGCCGGGCAGGAGGCGCTGGATGATGCCGCGCGGACTGGGATCGACACCCACCACGTGCCAGCCGTCCGGCGCCTCGCCCAGCAGCAGGTCGTTGGCGTGCACGAGGCGGCCGGCTGCGACGTGGATCAGGCGGCGATCGAGGACATCCTCGTCGAGCAGCACCTCGCCGACGCGGCGCTCGAACCGCCCCAGGTCCAGGCGTTGGCCGGTCAGTTGCACACGGCCCGCTTCCACGCGCTCGATCATTTGCGACGGGACGAACAGATCCCGACCGCCGATGCGGACCTTCAGGCCGCTGACGCGCGGGTACCCTTCAGCCAGGCGCACGATGACATCCTCGACACGTCCGAGGCGATCGCCAGCGGGGTTGACC
>JAFAWJ010000483.1 GCA_019242065.1 Chloroflexota bacterium | reverse complement strand
GTCGATGCTGCACGGGATTGCCACGGGCAACCTGCTGTCGGCGGCGGTGACCACGGTGTGTGTGGACATCAATCCGGCGGTGGTGACCAAACTGTCAGACCGTGGCAGCTTCCAGGCGATCGGCCTGGTCATGGACGTGGAAGGTTTTCTCAGGGAACTCTGCTCAGACCTCGGCCTCTAAGGCTTTTTGCTTCACGAAACCTACGCGAGTGGCCGCTTGCGGGGAAGCCCCGCCCGGCGCGGGTAGGCCTCGGGCGTCGGCGCGTACTTCTCGCCCACGACCAGCCCGTGGCCTGGCAACTCGGGCAGCCCCAGGTCAATCGGCGCCCTCGCCCACATGCGCAACGACTTGAAGGCGGGCGCCGCGTGCAGCACCTCCCCATCCAGGTCGCCACTGCGCTGAGCAACCAGCACGCCGCCGGGCGCGAGAAACGGCGCGCACAGCTCCAACACCACCGGCAGCGTCCCGAGCGCCCGCGCCGTGGCCCAGTCGTACGCGTCCCGATGCCCCTCCAGGCGCCCTGCCACTTCAGCCCGCTCGGCCACGACACACACGTCCGCGAGGCCGAGTGCCTGCACAGTCTCGCGAAGAAAATCTGCTTTCCGGTTCACCGATTCCACCAGCGTCAGCCGCAGCGCCGGGAACGCGATCTTGAGCGGCAGGCCCGGCACGCCCCCGCCGCTGCCCACATCCACCAGGCGCAACACGTCGCCAGCCTGCAGTCGATCCAGCAGCGGCAACGCCGCGGTGAGCGCATCCAGAAAATGTCGGATCTCGATGGACCGTGGGTCGATAATACGGGTCAGATTGACGCGCCGATTGCCTTCGCGCAGCGCGGCGCCCAACTGATCAAGACGGGCCAGCTGCCCGTCACTTAAACGAATGCCGAGGCGCGCGGCCGACTCGACCAGCGAGGATGCGGGTTCAGGCCAGGCCATGCGCGTCCTTATAATTTAGCCAGTTGACGGGCCCTCCCACTGGGATCCGTCCGGAGGTGCAGTCATACAGGTTGATCAAACCGACACGAAGCGCTTGGGCCAGGTTGCGGCGCAATACCTGGGCCGCCTCCCCGCGGGTCAACGCGAGCTGGCAGCCAGCGAGATCAATCGTTTCGTGCGGCATGTTGGTGCGGACCGGCCGGTTACGCAAATCACCAAGTTGGAAGTTGAGCGCTACCAGCAATACCTTGCCGATACCGCCGGCGAGGGGGCGACGCGCGTCGAAGCCCTCAAGACCTTCCTGTCCGATCTCAAGACAAAGCGCGTCACCGAGACGAACCTCGGCGCCGGGCTGCGCGTCCGACGCAAGGGCGGCGGCGCCAACGCCCGAAAAGAGGAGGCCGCGGTCGTCGAGCTGACCCGCGAGGGGCTCGAGCAGCTGCAGAACGAGTTGGACCGACTCGAAAACGAAGTCGCGCCGGCGGTGCGCGACGACCTGGCGGCCGCGTATCAAGACCGTGACTTTCGCGAGAACGCCCCCTATGACGAAGCCAAGCGGCGCATGGGCGAGGTCCAGGGCCAGATCGACCGGCTCAAAGGGCAGATCAAGGCGGCGCGCGTCGTCGAACGCGAGACGTCCAACGAGCGCGCCGGGCTGGGCAGCAAGGTCGTCCTGCGCGACCTGCAGTATGACGAGGAGCTGGATTACATCCTGGTGGGGCCGGGCGAGGTCGATACGCGCAATCGGCGCATCTCGATCCAGTCGCCGGTGGGCAGCGCCTTGAAGGATCGCGGCGTCGGGGACACGGTCGAAGTCGACATCCCGTCAGGCAAGGCCCACTATCGCATCGAACGCATAGAGCAAGCCTGACCCTGGGTAAGAACCCACTTACTTGACGGTCACGCTTTTGGCCAGGTTGCGCGGCTTGTCAGGATCCAGCCCGCGGGTCAGCGCCAGCTCGTAGGCCAGCAACTGCGGCGGGACCGCGTTGACAATCGACGCAGCCTCGCCGACGTCGGCAACGGCGATGTGTTCGTCCCACACGTCGCTGGCAAACGGCGAGATGCCGATGATGTAGCCGCCGCGCGCCTTGATCTCCTCCGCGCCTGAGAGAATGGCGCGGAACGTCTCGTCATTGGGCGCCAGCACGATGCACGGCGTGCCGACGTCGATCAGCGCGATAACCCCGTGCTTGAGCTCGCCGCCGGCGAAGCCCTCGGCGTGCATGTAGCTGACTTCCTTGATCTTCAAGGCCGCTTCGAGCGCCATCGGATAGCTCGGGCCGCGACCGATCACGTACAGGTGCTCGGCATCCGCGATGCGGCGGGCCAGCGCCCGGATCTGCTCGACGCGCGCATCGCCCAGCAGCGACTGGATCTCGTCGGCGGCCTGCTCGAGGAGCGCCTGGCCTGCCGCGAGCCGTCCGCGCGCCGCATACGCCGCCATGACCAGGACGCCGAGCTTGGCCGTGAAGCTCTTGGTCGCCAGCACGCAGCGCTCGGGGCCCGCCGACAGCAGAATCGGGTCGTCAACGAGACGATACAGGCTGGAGCCCTCGACATTCACCAGCGCCGACAGCTTCGCACCGCGCCGTTGGGCGGATTTCATCGAATCCAGGAGATCGATCGTCTCGCCGCTCTGGGAGAGGCCGACGACCAGGCTGCGCTCGTCGAGGAAGTCGGCCAGATAACCGAACTCGGAGCCGACGACACAGTTCGCCTGCCGACTCGCAACCCGCGAGAAGAGGTACTCGCCGCAGCGCGCGGCGTTCGAGGCCGAGCCGCAGCCGACCAGGTGGACGGTGCTGGCGCGGCGGATCGAGTCAGCCAGGCGCTGGGCAGCGCCGGCGCGCTCGGCGGCCAGGCGGCGCAGCACCGAGGGCTGCTCGGCGATTTCCTTGGCCATGTAGTGCGGATAGCCGTCGAGGCTGTCGACTTCCTGCTGCCAGGTGATGTCCCAGATGCGGGGCTCGGCGATCATCTCGCCGCTGGCGACGTCGTAGACGGTGAGCGAATCACGGGTGAGGAGCGCGGCCTGACCGTCTTCGAGGAACGTGAGCTTGCGCGTGTGCTCCAGCAGGGCCGACGAGTCGCTGGCCAGGAAGTTGCCGTCGTCGCCCCAGCCGAGAACCAGGGGCGAGCCGTTTTTAGCCGCGGCGAGGCAGTCGAGCTGGGGATCGAGGACGCCGATGGCGCTGAGGCCGTCGAGGCGGCGAA
>JAFAWJ010000420.1 GCA_019242065.1 Chloroflexota bacterium | reverse complement strand
CTGCAGATGATGGACGACGCGGGCGTCGGGGTGCAGGTGCTGTCGCCGGCCGCCGGCTGGGCGCCGTACTCCGACGACCAGACGCTCTCAGTCGAAGCGGCGCGCATCGTCAACGATGCCACGGCGGCACTTGCGGGCCGGATGCCTGAACGCTTCAAAGCCCTGGTGTCGCTGCCACTGCCGCACGTGGACGGGTCTCTGCGTGAACTGCAGCGCGGCCTCGACGAGCTTGGCATGGACGGCGTCAATATCCACTGCTCGGTGCTGGGCAAGCCCGTCGTGGAGTCCGAGTTTCTGCCGATCTACGAAGAGCTGAACCGCCGCGGAGCGACGGTCCTGTTCCATCCGACGGGCAACGGCATTCTCTCACCGCTGGTGAACGATTTCGGTCTGGGCGCGGCGCTCGGGACCTCGCTCGAGGATACCCTGGTGGCGCTGCACTTGATCGCGCGCAAGATTCCGGCCGCGTATCCGAACATCACCTTCATCGTTCCACACCTCGGCGGGCCCATTGCCATGCTCCTTGAGCGACTGGACAACCAGTTCTCGATGGCTTCGCGCGAGCTGCCCGAGCCGCCAAGTGCCACCGCGCGGCGGTTCTACTACGACACGGTGGGTCACGGGTCACATGCGGCGCTCCTGTGCGCGTGGAAAGCCTTCGGCGCCGATCACCTGGTGCCGGGCAGCGATTTCCCGGTGCTGCTCAGCTATGAGACATACCGGCGCACCTTCGAGTGGATTCGCGAGGTTGGGCTGCCGGACGGGGATGTGGAGCTGATTCTGGAGGAGAACGCCGCGAAGGTCATCGGGAGTTGAGCAAGTTCAGCGCGCGAGACGCTCCTCCTCCATGGCGTGTAGAAACGCGAGGACGGTCGCCAACTCGGCGTCGCTGAACCGCGCATACACGCGCTGCATGGCTTGCGACATTCCACCGTAGAAGTGCCTGGCCTCGCTACCGATCCTGGCGAGGTCCGGCTCGACCAGGATTGCCCGCCGATCGCGTGGATCCGGCATGCGCCGAACGAATCTGCGCGTTCCAGGCGGTTGGTGGCCATGTTGCGACGCTTCAGCGGCTCTAGCTGGTTGACGCGAATTATCCTGCTGCGGGCGATACCTGGACTCCGCTCCCGCGTCGGCCGCGGACTCCAGCTCACCTGAGTCTCACCGGGAGCGGCGACGGCCGTCGCTGATCCGCATGAAAGCTTGTGCGCGCAACTGCTCCAGCGGATGTGCGCGCCACGTCGCCGACAGCTCATCCAGCGGCAGGCTGCTGGGGACCTCACCACCCTGGTCCTCCGCGAAGAGCGCATACGCGAACACGACCGGTCGACTGCGCATGACGGAACCCTGGTGGACTGTCGCCCAGCTACGAAATTTGCACACTCGTTCCGCAGCTTCCAGGCCCGCCAGCGCCAGGAACGCCAACACCACCGAGATGAGGAATGCGCCCAGAGGTGGGTCCGAGATCGTCGCTCCTGCGACACAGCAGAGGATCACGATGACGCCCGCAGCGGTGCCGCGGACCAGAAGATCGCGAGCACCCTGCGCGCCCAGGTTGCGCAACCTGGCATGCACGTCCAGACGACCGTCGACGATGTGCACCACCATCTGGGATTCGTCCAGCGCGAACATCGGCTCCGTCCAGAGCCACAACAACGGCGTGCGTCGGACCACGCGCACGATCAGCCAGACCACCAGCATGCACGCGGCGCCGACCAGGCCGGCCGAACCCGGGAGCGCCCGGCTGGCCAGTAAGGTCAGCAGCAAAATCAGCGGCACGAGCATCAGCGCCAGTGAGGCAGCAAGCCGCGGCTGCGCGGGGCGGGTTCCCCATTCGGCTGGCCAGCTTGCATCGGTCACGACTGTCTCACGCGACGGGGTTGTTCGAGATCGTCACAACCAGGGTTCTTCGCGTAAGCAGAATACAGTGGGGACGAATTTTTGACCTGAAGAGAAGCAAGCGTGGACAGCTACAACATCGAACACTACGCGCGGTCGATCAGCGCTCCGTATCGCCAGGCCTTTCGCGATCTGCCCGTGCGCGTTGGCACGCCGGCGCCGGGCTTTCGCTTGCCAAGCACCACGGGTGAAATGGTGGCACTCGATGAGTTGCGCGCCGACGGGCCGGCCGCGCTGATTTTTGGCTGCTACACGGCGCCGCCGTGTGTGTCGCAACTGCCGCGCCTCGAACGCGGATATCGCGAGCTCGCGCCACTGGGAGTGCGTTTCGCGCTGATCTATACACGTGAGATCCACCCTGGGGCTTACTTTCCGCCGCACCGAAGCGTGCAGCAGAAAACCGATCAGGCGCGTCGTCTGCAGCGCGAAACAGGTGTGACGTTTCCCGTGCTGGTCGATGCACTCGAGGGCACCGTCCACCTGCAGTACGGCGGCTTGCCCAGCATGGCCTACCTGGTGCGGCGCGACGGGCGCATCGTGTATCGCGCCGAGTGGACGCACGCGCTCCACCTGCTCGGTGCCATGGCGAATCTGCTGGACGGCGAGCGACTGCGCGAAGGCACCCTCGGGTACGTCGAGGAGCTCAACTTTCGGCCCGGCGAGAGCGACGCCGACTGGCGGGTGCTCCTGTCGAAGTACGGAGCCGGGGCCGAGGAAGACTGGCGCGCCGACCGCACGCGCTCGCCGCTGCCAGGTATCGGCTGAGTTTGACGCTGAACCTGGGCACCACCGATTCGCTCACCATCCGCGCCCAGCGGCGGTTGATCGAAGCCGCACGCGCCTTCGCCCAGGCTGGCAAATCCGCACCGGGCGCCGAAAATCCAGAGCTGTATCGCGTCCGCTCCGGCCAGGTCCTGCTGCCCAAAGGCTTGAACTGGGTCGAAGCGACCGAAGACAAGCGCACAGCCTTCACCGATCACGCCGCGGCCCGCCACGCTCGACCGGAGGCCCTCGCCAGGAGTATCGGGCGATTACGGACGCGGGTCTGATCGTCCAGATCGACGAACCCGAGTTCGCGACCAGCTGGCAGTTTCATCCAGACTGGACGCTCGCGGACTTGCGCGCCTATCTCACCGTATGCGTGGCGGTGATCAACCACTCACTTGTGGAGTGCCCGAGGAGCTGGTCCGCTTTCACTTCTGTTGGGCCTGTCCACATCGACCGCACGTCAACGACCTCGAGCTGCGGCACATTATCGACGTGCTGGTCGCGATCAAAGCCCAGTCGTACGCCTTCGAGGCGGCCAACGTGCGGGCACGAGCACGAGTGGCACGTCTGGAAGACGGTGTCGCTGCCGGACGACAAGATCCTGATGCCAGGTGTCATCACCCACTCGACGGACCTGGTCGATCGTCCGCGACTGGTGGCGAATCGATTGAAGAACTACGCCAGCAATGTTGGACGGGAGAGAGTCCAGGCGGGAACAGACTGTGGCATGGGGTCGCGGGTCGGCCACGAAGATTCGGTCTGGGCCAAGTTTGAGACGATGGCCGAGGGAGCGCGCATCGCCTCAGACGAGCTGTGGCGGTAATTTGAGATCACCGGTGGCGGCCTCGCGCACGAAAGCGCGACCGCCGCCACCTCGCTCCGTTCTGTCAGTTCAAATTGAATACGCGCACCGCGTTGCCCGCGAGCAAGTCGTGCTTCAACTCGGCATCCATGCCGTCAGTCAGCTTGCCGATGAACTCCTGCGAATCTGGCCACAGCGTGATCGAATGCTCGTAGTCGGTTGAGTACATCGTCGCACCGGCTAGGTGCTTGTCCTCTCGCGCCAGGCGGAAGCCAAGATAGTCGTCCAGCGCGGTGAAGAACACGTTCTTGCCGATGTGCTCCTCGGGGTGCAGCGTGGGCATCTTCGGGTACCAGTCGACGCCCTTCATCACTGGACGATTGACGGTCAGGTACATCTGCTGCATCCAGTACGCGGCCCAACCGACGTTGACCTCGGCGTGCATGAACTTCAGCTCAGGAAACCGCTGAAACACGCCGGTCAGGATCATGTCGGTGAGGTGGTCGATGGCGCTGAAGTAGCTCTTGACGGTCGACGCGGCGCTCAGATTGCTCGGGTCAACCCCTTCGATTTTGGGTCGGCCAGCAGGGCGCTTGCCGCCGAACATGTGGTGGAGTGAGGCCACCACGCCGCTCTCGCTGGCGACCTTCCAGAACGGATCGTAGTAGGGGTCGTAGTACGGCCGAGCTGGATAGTACGGCAGGAAGAACGCCCTGGCGCCTTTGCGGATGACGCGCTCGGCCTCGGCCACCATCACGTCTGCCCCGTCGTCGGTCGGCAGCGGACACACGGCAAACAGCCGCGCAGGATCAGCCGAACAGAAGTCCTCGATCAGCCAGTCGTTGTAGGCGCGGATGCAGGCAATGCCCAGCTCGCGGTCGGCCAGCTCGTAGGTCTGGCGGGTGACCAGCGGATAGATGACCGCGCCATCGACCCCGTCCAGCTCCATGTCCTTGATGTGGGCGGCGCCGTCGTAGTTGCCGGGGCGGAGCTGATCGAAGCGATAGCCACCTGCACTCAGGAGATGGCGCGGTGGGCTGAAGACCTGGCTCGGCGGTCCGCCGTCGAAGCTCCAGCCCTCGCCGCCCTTGGGGGAGGGCAGCACCCGCGGCGAGCGGTCTTTCAGGTTCGCCGGCAGCCGATCGATGAACGTGCCCGGTGGCTCGATGACGTGGTTGTCCGCGGAAATCAGCTTGTAGTCCATGCCAGCCTTTCTCGACACAGAGGTTAGCGCGGTGAAGTCGTACAGTGATGGAGACAAGAGACATGACCGCGCTGAACGAGCAGTTCGTCGCCGAGCTGGAGAAGAGCCCGAACAAGGGCGGGTGGACCTACGTCGTCTGGCCACAGTCAGTCGAGTTCTTTGCCACGCGCGGGCTGGTCAAGGTGCGCGGCACGATCGACGGGGTGGCCTTTCGGAGCGCCTTCATGCCGCTCGGGGATGGGCGCCACAAGCTACCCGTCACAAAAGACATGTGCAAAGCGATGGGCAAAGGTCCGGGCGATGTCGTGACCGTGCATCTGGAAGAGCGCCTCGGGCGCTAACACGGGCGAACAGCTTCCGAGGCAGGTGGACTGGACTACCGAGTGCACGATTGGCAGACGACCGCGGCAACGGAGTTTGTATGACACAGTACTTCCCCGACGATATTCACCTGCCGGCGACCGCGGACCCATTTCTCTTGCCCGCCGACCGGCAGGGGTGGCGTGGACTTACCGCTCCCGGCAACCGCAAGCGCAAATGGTGGACCCTCGTCCACAACGAACAGGTGCTGGTCACCGCGCTTCTGCTCACGCCCGGCGAACTGACGGTACGCCACTCACATGAATCTGGTGAGCTGTCGATCCATTACGACAGTGCCAATCACCCGGTTGTGTCGTGGCACCCACCGGGCGAAGTTCACCCCTCACTGCCGAGCCACCATGCGCACCAGGACCCGATCGTCGATGCCGCGCAGGACGCGATCAAAGCCGCGGAAAACAGCGGCATGGCTGAACTCCTGAGCCGCCTGATCGCCGAACATCACGAGATGCGCCAGCGCCTGGACGACCTGGCACGCCGACAGCAGGGTCCGAGAATTATCGTCGACGTGCTGTTTCCACCCTTCAAGACGACCATCGAGGATCCGGCAGTCGACAACAACGGTCACACCGTCGTCGGCCAGTGGTACGACTGACTGCGCATGACGGTTCGCGACACGATGTCGTCGAGTGACACGCGGTCGGACTGTTCTGTCGAGCGGTGTTTCCATTCGACCCAGCCCTCCGCCAGTCCGCGAGGACCGACGGCGATCCGCCACGGGATACCGACGAGATCCGCGTCCTTGAACTTGACGCCGGCGCGCTCGCCTCGATCGTCGTAGAGGACATCGACGCCGGACTCCGCGAGCTGACGCGTGAGCGTCTCGGCCGCGGCCGTGACCGCCGGATCCTGGCCGAGCGCAAGGACCGTCACCGCGAACGGGGCAACGGCGACCGGCCAGACGATGCCGTCCGCGTCGTGGTGCTGTTCGACGATGGCCGCCAGCAGCCGGCCCAGACCGATGCCGTAGCAGCCCATGAGCAGCGGAGTCTCAGTGCCCTCCGCGTTCAGCACCGTCGCGCCGAGCGCAGACGAGTAGCGGGTCCCGAGCTTGAAGATGTGACCGACCTCCAGCGCCGGACAGAATTCCAGCAGACCCGCGCAGCGCGGACACCCTTCGCCGGCGGCGACTTCACGAAGATCGGCAACTGTCGCCGTGGGTCCGGACAGGATGTCGCGATCGACATCCACTCCGCGCAGATGCACGTCGTCGCGATTGGCGCCAGTCACCATGTTGGTGCGGCCGGGCAGGACCTCGTCCACGATCAGTCGCGCGGCGCGGAAGTTCACCGCACCGAGGGAGCCGGGCTGCGCGCCCAGCAGCTCGAAGATCTCGTCGGATTGAGCGGCGCGCAGCGTCGAGGCACCGAGCACCGTCAGCAGCTTTGCTTCGCTGAGTTGATGATCACCGCGTACGACCGCCACCACTGGCTCGGCGTCGGCGATGAACACCAGCGTCTTCAACTGCCGCTCTGGAGGTACGCCGTAGGGCGGCGCGGCGAGCGCCTCGATGGTACGCACACCGGGTGTCGGAAATCGCACCGGTTCTTCCGCGCCAGGGTTGCTGGCTTCGTCCACGATCGGCCGCGCCAGGCCGCGGGCGACCTCGCGGTTGGCGGTATAGCCGCACGTCCGGCAGTGCACGGCGGTATCTTCGCCCACTTCGGACGGTGCCAGGAACTCGATCGAGTCGCGACCGCCCATGGCCCCCGAGGAGGCTTCGGCGGCCCACGCCGTCAGCTCACAGGTGGCGAAGATGCGCTCGTACGCGGCCCGCATCACCTCGAATGCCCGATCGAGTCCGCGCTGATCCAGGTCGAACGAATAGGCGTCCTTCATCAAGAACTCGCGCACGCGCAGCAGGCCGCTGCGGGGCCGCGGCTCGTCGCGAAACTTGGGGCTGATCTGGTACCAGCGCTGCGGAAGCTGCCGATAGCTGCGCAGCTCGGTGCGTGCCAGGTCGGTCATCAGCTCTTCCGCCGTCATGCCGAGCGTGTAGCTGTTGCCGCGCCGATCGCGGAGACGGAACATGGTCTCGTCGATTGCGTCCCAACGACCGCTGGCCTGCCAGGGCTCCGCCGGTTGGAGGCTCGGCAGCAAGACCTCCTGGGCGCCCAGTGCGTCCATTTCATGGCGCAGCAACTGCTCGAGCTTTCGCATGCTGCGCCACCCCAGCGGCAGGACGCTATAGAGACCGGCGCTGACCTGGCGGACGAATCCGGCGCGCACAAGCAACTGGTGCGACGCCGACACGGCGTCGACGGGCGCCTCGCGAAGCGTCGGAATCAGGAGCTGAGTGTATCGAGCAACCGGTGACACGGGTGATGGACCTCCCAGAACTGTGCGAACGCAGGGTGATGGCTAGGGCGCCTGGAGCCGCTGACTCATCAACCTATGCCAACGGCGGGACGTGATGTCGGACGCCGTATTGGATAGCCAGGCCCGCGGGCGCGGTCAGCGTGTAAGGCGCGAGCGGACGAGATGCGATGCGAACCCGCGGTCGAGCCGCGGGCAGGGAGGGGTTGGGTGGAGGGCGACCATCCCGAACCGGTTCACGTCGCTACCGTACCACCTCGCGGGACTGGTCCGCCTGAAGGACTGGCGTAGCACGGGCTGCCCGTTGGGCCCGACGGACGGCAAGGTGCCGCTCGGCGTCCTGGTTATCGAGACCGACGCAGGCGTGCAGGGCACGGATTTCATCGGCGGACCCGGGCCGGGTCCGGCCATTTATCGGCCAGCAGATCGTGACGTTCCTCAAGCCGCTGCTGGTCGGTCGCGATCCGCTCGACATCGGCGCGCTGTGGCAGACGATGCACCAGCGCCAGCGCTACGTCGACCCGGGCGCGATCGGTGTCGTGGACGTTGGGTTGTGGGATATCGCCGGCAAAGCGGCGGGTATGCCGATTCACCCACTGCTCGGCAGCTACCGTCAGACAGTGCCCGCTTATTCTCCTCGGGCCACCACGCGCAGGCAGCGGGCTACGCCCCGGAAGCGAGCCACTGGCGCGACCAGGGCTGGCGCGGCTACAAGCTGCATCCGCCCTCACTGCAGCTCTGGGGTGGCGGCGTGCCAGTGGAGGCCGATATCGAAGCCTGGACGGCCGTGCGGGAGGCGATGGGCACCGACTTCACGTTGATGCTGGACTCCGGGGAGCTACAGCTATCCGGCGGCCGTCAACGTACGTTCAACACGACGGACGAATTCGGGCTGGAGCGCCTGAGTTATGGCCTGACTGAACCACTGCGCATCGACGGCGAGGGCTACGTGCACGCGCCGATGCGGCCAGGCCTCGGCTACGACGTGGATTGGGAGGTCATCAACGCCGGGCGCATCGGCGAACTCAGCTAGCCGTGGCACGTACGTCTCCTGTGCATGTACACGGCTGCATACATTCACGCCTCGGTGAAAGCGGCGAGCAACTCACCCACATTCATCGCACTCGGATGCCAGTCCGCGGCGGCCGCGTTCGCCCGAATCTGCTCGGGCGTCGTCGCGCCAGTGATGATCGGGCCGACATTCGGCTGCGCCCCGAGCCAGCCGATCGCCTCCTCCAGCAGGGAGACGCCACGCGCCGCCGCGAACTCCGTCAGAC
The DNA here is from genome assembly GCA_019242065.1 of Chloroflexota bacterium. The sequence continues at coordinate 244 of JAFAWJ010000420.1, read as the reverse complement.
TGTCCAGCTTGGTCGAAGTCGTCGTCGTTCATCTGCGTCCACCGTCGCACTAACCGACTGTGTAGACTCCGGCGGCACACCGGCAAACGTCGGATTCGAGGGACCGCTCGAGCCGTCGAAGCAGCAGCAGTTACGCCTTTGACCTGGACAAGGCAAAGTCGCTGCTGACCGCGGCCGGCGTGTCGAACCTGTCGTTCGATCTGACCTTCCTGACGATCCCGCCGGAGCTCGCGCAGATGGCGCA
>JAFAWJ010000404.1 GCA_019242065.1 Chloroflexota bacterium | reverse complement strand
GATCTTTTTGTCGTGCTGCTCACCAACCGCGTTCACCCGTCGCGCCAGAATGACGCGCTCGTGCGGCTCAGACCGCTGTTCCACAACCTCGCGGTCGCGAGCTTTGCCACACCCGCGTGACCGCCGCGGGTTGGTCAGGCGTCGCTGTGTGGCTGACGCGAGACTCGCCGCCGCTCCACCTGGAGCTCGCCGATCACTTCGCGCAGCGCGCTACGAGCCGGCTCGTCAGGCTGCATGTCGAGGTTCTCGTTGGCGATATCCAGGGCTGTTTCCAGTGAGGCGTTTGCGAGGTGGCGGGCGGCGCGCACGTCGGCGGCCATGGAACCGGTGCGCTGCCCGTCGAGCTGGTAGCTCAACTCGATGATCTCGAGGCTGGCGCGAGCGATCTGGAGCGGAACAGCGCCCACCCGCCGGGTGACAGCCTCGAGGTCCTGGTCGGCGCGCGTGGCATCCAGGAACGCGCGAAACGCGGCCGCGTCCTCGTCCACGAGGTCCAGCAATTCCTGGCGCAACCGCTGCGCGGCATCCAGGACCGCCTCGAGCGCAACGGGCTGGTGTCGACGCAGGACGCCGCACACGAGCGCCAGGAGAGCGGCGCCGCCGGCCGCCGTCAGCGCGGCGACGCTGCCGCCAGCCGGCACCGGCTCGGTCGCCGAACCGACGGCATCGATGAATTCGATGACCGACCTGTCGACCAAGCGCTGCCCGGGCGGCGACGGGCCGTCCTGCGTCACGCGGCCGTCTGGACCAGCATGTTGGCGATGCGCCGCAGGGCGATGCGCAGGTTGTCTTTGCCGGTCTCGGCGAGCGCTTCGTCGAGACTCAACCAGCGGACTGGCGCCGCGTCGGTCTCAGGCACAATCGCCTCGGGCGTGCCCGTGGACAACGCGTAGCGGATGTCGCCGTGGTGGTGTGGCGGCTCGCCATTGCCCGCGGGTACCGGCACCACCGCCACGTGCAGGATTTCAGGCGCAGCCGCGTTCGGCCATGCCTGCAGGTCGTGTAGACCGGTCTCCTCGAGCGCCTCGCGCAGCGCAACGGCAAACGGGTCCGTCTCGCCGGGATCAGCGTGTCCGCCGACCTGCAGCCAGCCCCGCAGACGCGCGTGCCAGCGCAACAGGACTCGACCAGTCGGTGGATGGACGACCAGGGCCGAGCCGGTCACGTGCAGCGGAGAAGCGCGGGTCCAGGGATCCGCGCTCTCCGCGACCTGCCGCAGTCGCTCCACGTCCGCCTGCTCTTGCGCCGAACGGGGCTGATAGGCTTGCAAGACCTGCGTCAGGTGGCTGCGTCGGTTGGACGAGCTCAAAACAGTCCGACCACCTCGCCGTTGTCGTCGAGATCGATCTGGTGGTACGCCCCGTTGCTGGGGAGACCCGGCATGGTCATGATTTCGCCCGCGATCGGGCACAGGAAGCCGGCGCCGGTGTAGGCGCGAACTTCGCGGACCATGGCGGTGAAACCCGTGGGGCGGCCTTTGAGGGTGGCATTGTCTGACAGTGAGTACTGCGTCTTAGCGATGCAGATCGGCAGCTTGTCCCAGCCCAGCTCGGTGTACTGGCGGATCTGACGCGACGCCTCCGGCAGATACTCGACGCCGTCCGCTCCGTACATGGTCCGTGCGATGGTGTCGATCTTGTCCTTGATCGGCATGTCGAGCGGATACAGCGGGTGCGGGGCTTCACCATTGACGCGTTCACCCGACTCGGCTGCCGCGACCACCGCCTCCGCCAGACGCTTGCCGCCGGCGCCACCGGACTCCCACACTTCGCTGACATGCGCGTCGAACGCGCCGGAGTCCAGTGCGATTTTGCGGATCAGGTCCAGCTCAGCCTGGGTATCCGTCTTGAAGCGGTTGATGGCGACCACCGCCGGCACACCCAGAACGCGCACGTTCTCCAGGTGCTTCTGCAGGTTGACCGCGCCCAGCTCGATGGACTCCAGGTCCTCCTTCCCCAGGCCGGGGTCCAGCGGTCGCCCGGCAACGATGCGGAACCGCCCGGAGTGCATCTTCAACGCCCGCACCGTGCACACCACGACGGCAGCATCCGGCATGAGTCCGGCTGCTCGACACTTGATGTCCATGAACTTCTCGAAGCCCATGTCCGCCCCAAACCCACTCTCCGTCACCACGTAATCCGCGAGCTTCAAGCCGGCCAGGTCCGCCAGTACGCTCGAATTGCCGTGTGCGATGTTGCCGAATGGTCCAGTGTGGATCAGCATCGGCGTGTGCTCGGTGGTCTGCAGCAGGTTCGGACGGAGCGCATCTTTCAGCAGCACCGCCATGGCCCCAGCCACGCCCAGATCGCCAGCGGTGACCGGCTTTTTCTGACGGTCATAGCCAATCGTGATCGCCGCCAACCGCTGGCGCAGGTCTTTCAGGTCGCGTGCCAGCGCGAGCACCGCCATGACCTCCGAGGCCACCGCGATGTCGAAGCGCGTCTCGCGTGGATAGCCATTCTCACGCCCGCCCAATCCGACCACGACACGCCGCAGCGCCCGATCGTTCAG
>JAFAWJ010000273.1 GCA_019242065.1 Chloroflexota bacterium | reverse complement strand
CGGGTTCCCAGAGTGGCGCATGCGCCACTCTGCCCCAGCGGTGCATGCACCGCTGGTGTGCTACGCACGGGTCAGGGGGCTGCCGCCCCCCGCCGCCGTTCGCTGCGCTCACTCCCGCGGCGACCCCCCGCGTACGGCTAACCGCGACGGGCAGCATCACGATGTCGGTTGTGAATCTCCTTGACTAGGACTGCCCGACGTCGACTGGCGTAACAACGTGTTACGAAAGGGCGAAAAACTCCGACAAGCGGCTCGTCATCCGGGGGTACCGCACGACTGTCTCGCTAGCGCGAAACAGATTTGTCACGAAGTTCCCAGACGCGGACAGCACGGACGCGGGGGGTCGCCGCGGGAGTGAGCGCAGCGAACGGCGGCGGGGGGCGGCAGCCCCCTGACCCGTGCGTAGCACCCCAGCGGTGCATGCACCGCTGGGGCAGAGTGGCGCATGCGCCACTCTGGGAACCCGCGCATGCGCGGGTTCCGCCCAAATCTATTCCGCCTTGAGCATGCCCTTGCGAAGCGCGTACCGAACCAGCTCATACCGGTGCCTGAGACCAAGTTTTTGCATGATTCGCTCGCGATACGTGTCGACAGTCTTGGGGCTGATCACCAGCTTCTCGGCGATCTCCGTGCCGCTATAGCCTTCGGCGACCAGCTTCAGGACCTCGCGCTCGCGCTCGGTCAGCCCGTCGAACGGCTCCTCCTCGCGCATCGAGCGGTCCAGGTAGCCGTCGACCAGCAGCTTGGTGGCGGCGGGGTACAGGAACACCTCGCCCCGATGCACGGTGCGGATGGCTTCGATGAGCTCGGTGTCCGCGCCGGCTTTGAGCACGTAGCCCGAGCCGCCGGCTTCCAGCAGCGGCAGCAGGTACTGCGATTCGGCGTGCATGGTCAGAATCAGGACCTTGGACGGCAGGCCGCTCTGGCGGATGGCGCGAGTGGCATCGAGCCCGCTCATGCGCGGCATCTGAATGTCCATGACGATCACGTCGGGGTGCACGTCGCGGGCGGCGTCCACCGCGGCGGCGCCGTCCGGTGCCTCGCCGACCACTTCGATGTCCGGCTCGGCGTTGAGCAGGGCCTTGAGGCCCGCGCGCAACACCGCGTGATCATCAGCCAGTACAACGCGAATCTTGGGTTCGGCGATCACGCCAGTCCTCCTGAAAGCTGCAACGGCACCCGTGCAGTAATACGCGTGCCGCGACCCGGCGCGCTGTCGATGACCAGCTGGCCGCTGACCAGCGCCAGCCGTTCCTGCATCCCAAACAAACCCAGGCCGCGTTCGCGCGAGCGCATCATCTCCTCGACGTTGAAGCCGCGGCCGTCGTCGGTCACCGAGGCGACGACCACGCTCAGCCGACGCGACAACTCGACGCGCACCTCTTCGGCATTGGCGTGCTTGGCCACGTTCGTGAGCGCCTCCTGGACCACCCGATACAGCACGAGCTCGACTTGCGGCGGCAGGCGGTGGTCGTGATCCTCAAAGCCAGCGGTGCTGAAGGTGACGCAAATCGGCAAGCGCAACCGATACGTGTCGGTATACGCCTCCAACGCCGCCAGCAGGCCAAGATCGTCCAGGGTGGTCGGCCGCAGCTCGACCGCCAGCACACGGACCGCTTCGAGTGTCTGCGCCGTGATCTCGCGCAGGCCGTCGATCTGGCCGTGCATGTCTTCGGTGGTGCGCGCCTTCTCGAGGATCTTCAGGCGGATCAACAGGGTCGTGAGTGACTGCGCGGTCTCGTCGTGGAGCTCGCGGGCGATGCGCTTGCGCTCGTCTTCCTGGGCGGCGAGGACCTGCTCCGACATCTTCTGCAGCAGCTGGCGATGCTCCTGCAGCACGTCGAGCATGCTGTTGAGCGTTTCACCAAGGCGCTCGACGTCAGGGTCGCGGAACAGTACCGGCTGGGCGCGCGTCGTCAGGTCGCCGGTCGCCACGTGGTCCACGGTTTTTTCGAGCGAGTGCAGCGGCTGCAGCGCCAGGTTCAGGACGGCCGCGTTGATCAGCACGCTGCCGGCGAACCCGACGACCAGCATGACCGCCACGGCCGGCCAGCGCACGCCAGTGGGGCTGGCGACGAAGGTGAGCGTGAACCAGGTACCCAGGCCGACGCCGATCAGCACGACGATCACATTGGCCACCAGCACCTTCAGGAAGAGCGGCAGACCCAGCAGCGCGGAGCCGAGGCCGGTGCGCGGGGTAGCGTGGGATTCGACGATGGCGGCGGCGGTGGTCAACTGCGCCGAAGTTTAACGCGCAGGTATATCGAGATCCCCAGGTTTCAGATCGATGCCGCCGCGCGTAAAGAGGCTGCCCGCGTTCCAGAGCATCCAGCCATCGGCATGTGCGTCGGCCACGGCCTGTTTCTGCGCGTCGATCTGCGGACCGTCGTAGCGTATCTTGGTCGCCCAGGGGTAGTCGTCGAAGTACTGCAGCCAGGGGCGCAGCAGCGCGTGCTTGCCTGCGAGCATGGGCTCGGCGTGCGCCAGGCTCTTGTACACGACGTCATACGGCAGGCTCACCACGTCGGGATAGGGCGTGCTGCGCGGCAGGCCGGCGTTGAACGTGGACGGGTAAATCATCGGGCAGTAGTAGTCGATGTCGTTGCCAAGGACCTGCAGGTCCTGGCCGATGCCGCCGTCGTCGTCCCACCACGTCGTGTAGCCAAAGGTATCCATGCTCAGGAAGCCGCCGGCACCGTTCACCGCGGCATGCGCCTGACTCAGAAAGCTATCCAGCGCCGCCACGCGGCTGTCTTCGGTCGAGGGTTTGGAGTACTGGATGTCGGCCACACTCGAGTCGGGCGAGGGGTCGGTGGGAAAACGGATGTAGTCGAACTGGACTTCGTCGAAGCCGCGCTGAATGGCTTCACGCGCCAGGTCGGTGTTGTAGTCCCACGCGGCGGACTGGAACGGATCGACCCAGGCCAGGTTTTCGCCGTCGACCCAGACCTGACCCGTGCGGCGATCTTTGACGCCCACGTCCAGGCCAGCCTTCGGTCCGTTGCGCGCGAGGACGTTGTCCTTGTAGACGACGATGCGACCGATCACGTAGGCGCCGTGCTGGTGCAGCGTGCTCAGCAGCCCGTCCAGGTCGTCGATAGTAGGGTTCGCGTTGGCGCCGATCGTGTCAGCCAGGGGAACGTTGCTGTGGTAGCTCAGCAGCCCGTAGTCGCCCTTGATGTCGATGACGACGGCGTTGACCTCCGTCGTGTCGAGCATGTTCAGCAGGTCCTGACGGTAGTCGGCATTCCCGACGGCGAAGTAGTTCAGGTAGGTGGCGCGCACCTCGCTGGGCTGGAGCTGGACCTCGTACGGTGCGAGCTGGTTCAGGTCGAGCTCTCCGCGGCGATAGCCTGGGGCGAGGACCTGCACGGGTCCCGACGGGCGGCTGGGCAGCTGGAAATTGCCGTCGGCGTCCGTGCGGAGGACGGTCCCGTCGTCGTTGAGCTGCGCGTCGGCGATGCCCCTGCCTGTCGATGGGTCGATGACCCGCCCGTCCAGGCGTGGCTGCATCGGTACGCGCAGGACGTCCTGGCCGGTGAAGGACGTCTGAGCTGGCACATAACCGTCGGCTGACAGGTTGAGCGTCTGGCCATCGCGAATCGGGGCGATGTGGACGCGGCCAACGCCCAGGGACACCACGGGCGCGGTCAGCGCATCGAGCACGGCGGGGATGGGCTGGTCGGTGTCCGCGTCGACGGCATCCACCTCCACGCCGACGGGGTCGAGACGCGGCAGCAGCGGTGCGAAGGGATTGATGACACGCAAGGTCTGCGCCTGGTACCCGGGCGCGTCGACGCCGATGGCGTCGGGTGGTCGGACACGGTCGAGCACGAAGCTCCCGTCGGTGCTATCCGTGCTGCTGGCATGCGCCGACCAGACTTGCGCGCCGGTGACCGGCTGACCGGTGGTGTTGTCGATCACCTGGCCGTGCACGCTGAACCCGGCAAACATGAGCTGGTACCAGGCCACGGCGCCGACCAGCAGGACCGCAAACGGCAGTGGACTGACGTGCGGCCAGCCGGCCGGCGAAGGCAGCCGCAGGCCACGCCGGCGCCGTGTGCGCTGCGCGGCTGACGAATATGACCATCCGCGGTTCGAGTACATGCAGACTGGCGACGTACATCTTAGAATGTCGGCGGGGCTGGAGATGGCTGTCATCACCATTTCGCGCCACCCCGGATCACTTGGCGACACGATCGCGCGCGCGCTTGCCGATCGGCTGGACTACCGGTTGGTCGAACGCAGCGAATTGATCCGGGTCGCCGAACGGATTGGTGGCTCTGACATTGCTTGGGATCGCGCCCCCGAGCTGCGCGAACGCTCCCCTTCGTTCTGGGAGCGCCTCAACGAAGAGCGCCGTCGCTATGCCAGCGTGCTACGGCGCGCCACAACGGAGCTCGCCGAGGAGGGTGACGTCGTCATCGTCGGCCTGGGCAGTGGCCAGTTGCTCAAGGGCCTGAGCAACGTGCTGCGGTTGCAGATCATCGCGCCCATGGAGGTCCGACTCGAACGGGTCATGGAGCGGGGTTTCGACGACGTGGCCGGCCCGCTCACGCGTGACCGGGCGCGTGATCTGATCCGCAAGGCCGATCGCGACACGGCCGGCTACATGCGGTACATGTTCAATATCGACTGGCTGGAGCCGCACCACTGGGACATCGTCATCAACACGGGCCGCTTCAACGTCAACGAGACGGTCGAGATGGTGACGGTCATCGTGGGCAGCGGCATGCTCGAGCCGTCGTCGCTCGATCGGCAGCGCCTGGGCAACCTGGCGCTCGCGAGCCGCGTCGAAGCCACGGTCCTCGGCGATCCGACCGTGTGGGTCAACGGGTTGAAGGTCATTGCCCAGGACGGGCGGATCCGCATGGAAGGTGAAGTCATCACCGAGGAGGACCGCGACGCGGTGGAGCAGATCGTGCTGGCCATCGACGGTGTGCGCTTGGTCGAAAACGACCTGCGGGTCCAGCCTCCGCCACTGACGGGCATGTGATCGGGCACGCAGCTGCCCAGGCGTGGCTGCGGCGCGCCCTCGAAACAGACCGACTCGCCCACGCGTACCTGATCACCGGGCCGCGCGCGGTGGGCAAGCGCACGTTCGCGCTGGAGATTGCCCAGGCACTCAACTGCAAGGCGGCCGCCGTCGCGGACCGACCGGATCACACCTGCCAGCAGTGCAGCATGATTCAGCGTGGCATCCACCCGGACGTGCGAGTGGTGCGCCGCGCGCCTGAGCGGCGCATGATCTCGCTGCGGCCGCCGGCCAGCTCGGGGCCGCCGCGCGACTACGTCGACAACGTGCAGTTCATTCAGTCGGACGCGCAGCTGCGACCCGTGATGGGTCGCCGCAAGGTGTACGTGATCCTGTACGCCGAGGAGCTGGCCGAGGACGCCGGAAATCGGCTGCTCAAGACCCTCGAGGAGCCGCCGCCGTTCGTGTTGTTTTTGCTCACGGCCATCGAGCGCGGCGGGGTGCTGCCGACGATCGCCTCGCGCTGTCAGGAGCTACGGCTGCGGCCGGCGGGACGCGCGCAGCTGGCGGACGCGCTGGTCGCGGAAGGTATGGAGCCCGAGCGGGCGGGGCAGCTGGCCGCCCTGGCTGGTGGGCGACAGGGCTGGGCGCTGGCGGCTGCACGCGAGCCGGCGCTGGTGGAGCAGCAGCAGACGTACGCGCGGCAGCTGGTGGACGCGTTGAGCGGGTCGCGGCTCGATCGGCTGGTGCGGGCGCGGGCGCTGTCCGAGCGGTGGGCGATGCATCCGGAGACGGTGCGCGACACGCTCCGGGTGTGGATGAGCTGGTGGCGGGATGTGGTGCTGGTGCAGTTGGGACTGACCGGGCGGGTGGTCCACCTGGAGGCAGGGGAGCAGTCGACGCTGCAGGCCGCCGCCGGACGCGTAAGCCGGCAAGCGGCCCGCGAGGCGGCGGCGGCGATCCAGCAGACGCTGGCGGACCTGGACACTAATGTCAACGCGCGGCTAGCTTTGGACCTGCTGCTGTTGCGCCTGCCCACGATCGCTTAGTTACTGGATGGCGTAGGTCACCGTCACGTTGGTGGTGATCTGCAACTGGCCCGCCTGGATCGGCGTCGACACCGCGGCGGCGGGGGCCGCGGCCCTCGGCTGGACCTGCACCGGCGTCACGCCATTGGTGTCCGACTCGTTGACCGCCACGACTCGCCCCAGGCCAACGCCCGCGTCGCCGGCCAACTGCTGCGCCTTGGCCTGCGCATTGGACATCGCCTGGTCGCGCGCCTGAGCCGTCAGCGCCTCCATGTTCGAGGCTTCAAAGCTGATGCCGAAGATGCGCGTCGCGCCGGCGGCCACCGCGTCGTCGAGCAGCGTGCCCAGACCACCCACATTGGTGGTCTTGACTTCGACCAGGTTCTGCACCTCGTAGCCGCGCAGGGTGCCCTGCGATTGGCCCTGCTGCTGGTCGTACTGCGGCGTGACGTTGAAGGCGACGGTGTGGATGTCGTCGTCGGCAATCCCGTCGGCCTTGAGCTTAGCGACGACCGCGTCCATGCGCTGGGCCGCCTCACTCTGAGCCTGAGCGAGCGACTGCTCGGTGAGGTCGACGCCGAGGGTGATGCGCGCCGTGTCCGGCTGCGCCAGCACGATGCCCGACCCCGCGACGGTGATGCCGCCGCTGGACTGAGTCTGGTTGGGAATGGTCTGCGCCATGGCATGTGGCGCAAGCGCGAGAACGGCCGCAAGAGACACAGCGGCGCCAGAGGCAAGAAGCAGTCGAGCGAACACGGACGGATCTCCGAATCAGGAATGAGATGCGCGCTGCAGGCGATGCCTGATGAAAAAGGCGATCAGCAGCGCAACGATCGCCAGAAGTCCTACGCCGATGGCCACGAAACCGACGGCTGGCAGGTTTTCGGGTGGCGCGTTGGCCGTGAGGGCCGCCACAGGAGCTGCGAGGGGCGTCGGTGCGGGAGTCGGGACGGGGGTTGGGAGCGGGCTGACGCTGGTTGCCGCGGCAACTTGATCGTCAGCCTGAGGGTTGCTGGGCGTAGCCCGAGAGAGCGCGGCCGCGGCGGGAGCTTGCGCCGGCGCGGCCGCGCGCGGGGCAATCGGCGGCAACGCCGCCTGGGTTGGAGACGCCGACGCGACCACCGCCAGTGGCCGGGCGTCCTGGCCGCTGCCTGTCGCCGTCGGCTGTGAGCCGACGTACAGCGTGCCCGCGACCAGGAAGATGCACATCGCGGCCAGGGTGCCGGCGGCCACGCGCGAGGCCGCGTACCAGCGCCGCAGACGCACGACGTTGGGTGGATCGGCAACCGGGCGCGGACCCAGGCTGAAATCTCGTGGCGGCTCGACCTCCGGCAGGCGCCGCAGCAGCGCGGCGACGGACCGGAACGCTTCCAGTCGCGCAGGACATTCCGGGCACGTGCGCAGGTGGGCGAGCACTTCGGCGGACTCGTCCGGGTTGAGCTGTTGATCGACGAATGCCGACAGGCGCTCGTCGTCAATGTGCGCGAAAGATTGCGTCACGGGCCTCTTTCATGTAGACGCGCCGGACCAGCGGGCAGTTCCCCTTTTTCGGTGAGCAGGCGCCGTAGTTGCGCCCGCGCGCGACTCAAGCGACTCTTGACGGTCCCGAGTTCGATGGCCATGCTCTGGGCCGCCTCGTCATAGCTGAGGCCCTGGACGTCGCACAGCACCACGGTCAGGCGCTGATCGGGTGGCAGCTGGTCGATTGCTTCCTGGATGTGGCGGGCCGTCTCGCTACTCAGACTGTGCTGCTCGGGCCCAGGCTGCGGGTCCTCGATCCGTTCGGCGAGCGGCTCCGTTTGGCCGTGCGCGTCGTCCGCGGTATCCAGGCTTTCTGAGGGTTTGCGCTGGCGGCGCCGGAGCTGGTCGTAGCAGGTGTTGACCGCGATGCGCAGCAGCCAGCTGCGCAGACCAGACGCCTGTCCGTTGAACGAGTTGACGGCGCGGAAGGCGTTGAGGAAGGCGTCCTGGGTGGCGTCGGCGGCGTCCTCGGGGTTGCCGAGGGTGCGGTAGCACAGGTTGTAGACCTGGCGCTGGTGGGCCTGGATCAACGTGTTGAAGGCGGCCACCTCACCCCGTTGCGCCGCCTTCAACCTGTGGTCAAGCGTGCCCGCGTCGGGCTCCACAGGTGCGAATACTACTCACTGGAGGCGGGAGCTCAAACCTGGGTGGACTCGAGGGCAGTTGGTTACGCTCGTGAGCAACGTGTGGAACCTCGTGCGCTGGGTGCCCAGCCTCGTGCTGCTGCTGCCCTGGCTTCTCGGGCCGGCGGCGCCCTCTGAGGCGGCGCGCATTCGCGATCTCTCCAGCTCGAGCGGCTTCCGCTTGCTCGATTGGGAGACTGTCCACGTTGGCCAGCAGCTTCCGGCGCTGTGGGCGGGTCTCAGCGACAGCGGCCCCAGCGACACCTCCAGCGATGCCAGCGTCTTGCGCAGCTACTTTGCGCAGAATCCGCATCCCGCCGAGATGCGGCCAGCGGTTGAAACGGCTTTGGAACACTTGGTGGCCCAGGCGTATCGCGACGGCGGCGTCCTGCAGTCGGAGCCGCTGAACTTGCAGAACCTGTTTCCCCCGGTGCTGATCAGCCTGACCGCTCCGCCGAACGTCCTGGTCATCGCCCCGCGCACCGAGCTGCGGGTGCTCGACTCGACGGTGCTGGAGCCGATGGACGTCGCGACCCAGGAACGGCTGGAGGCCTCGGCGGACAGCACCGGCGTCTCGTCGCTGGTGGCGCCGATTGGCGGGCTCGCGACGTATCCGTCGATGGTCCTGGACGACGACTCCGCCGAAGTCGTGCTCTCGGCATCGGCGCATGAGTGGATGCACCAGTACCTGATCTTTTATCCGCTGGGGCAGGGGTACTGGGAGAGCGAGGAGACGCGCTAGATCAACGAGACGACGGCGCAGATGATTGGCGAGGAGGTGGGCTCCGGGATCGCACGGTCCATCGGGCTCGCGCCAGTTGCGCCTTCTGCGTCAGCGCCAACGCCCGTGTTTGACTTCCGCGGCTTTATGCGCCAGACGCGGACGCAGGTGGAGCAGATGCTGGCTGTTGGCCAGGTGGACGCCGCCGAAGCGTATATGCGCGCGCAGCGGAACGAGCTGCAGCGGCACGGGTATGCGATTCGCAAGTTGAATCAGGCGTACTTTGCGCTGTACGGCAGTTACGGTGAGAGCGACGCCGCGTCGGCGGCGAATCCGATTCCAGGGCTGCTGCACGAGTTGCGGGGCGAGAGCAGCTCACTGGGCGATTTTCTGGCCCGCGTGCGCGGCGTGACGACGGTGCAAGAGTTACGTCGGGCCGTCGGCTGACGCAGTCGCGGGGCTCGCGGCTTGAGCCTTGCCGAAAACTTCTTATCCCTTCGGGTTAAGGAGATTTACAAACCAGGAACCCTCGTAGCATTCGGGTTTGACAGTTCACAAGCCAGGACCTTTCTTACCCTTTGGGGTTGACAGTTGAGAAGCTGTCAGTCGAAAAAGCTGATTTACCCGTGGCGGCGGGCGAGGTAGACGGCTTTACCCGTGTAGTAGGCCAGCATCGCGCTCAGGATCAGGCCCAGGCCTCCGTCGCGGTAGCCCGCCAGCTGCGCGTAGCGCCGCCAGAACTCGCGCAGCGGCTGACCCACCAGCGCCCGGCGGCGGGGGCGGCCGTGGGTGGCCAGCCAGCCGTCGGCCGCCAGTCCGCAATAGCGCTCCTGCTTGCGCACGAACTCGCCCAGCGACGTGTAGTTGAAGTGCACGAACGGCTCGGACAGATACCCGAGCGGACCATCAACCAGCGGCACTTCGTGCACCGGCCGCAGCGGATCAAAGTGCACCGCCCCGCGCTCGAGCAGGCGCAACTGGTAGTCGGGATACCAGCCCGCGTGGGTGATCAGGTGGCCCATCAGATAGTTATGGCGTGGGATCCAGTAGCCGCCGTGCACACCAGGCTTTGCGAGCGTGGCCAGGACTTCGTCGCGCAAGCCAGCGGTGACGCGCTCGTCGGCGTCGACGAACAGCACCCAATCGCCGCGCGCCTGGGCCATGGCGGCGTCACGCTGGGCCGCGAAGGTGTCGAAGGCGCGCTCCTCGACACGGGCGCCGGCGTGTCGGGCGACCTCGCGGGTGTGGTCGACGGTGCGGGCATCGACGAGCACCAGGCGCTCGTCGGCGAAGGCGAGCGACGCCAGGCAGGCGGCGAGCATGCGCTCCTCGTCGCGGGCGATGACCACGCCCGAGATGCTCATAAACTCAGGCGGACCAGGGGCGGCGAGCGGCGCGATCGCAGGCCAACACGGACCAGCGCGTGGACCACGCGGTTGTACAGCGGCCCGTGAAAGCGGCGGTAGTAGCGCAGCCGGGCGCGCCACAGCTGGGCGAACATCGCCTCTCGCTGCTGGCTGGTCGAGGCGCCGCCATGGTGAATCGCGCGGGCGCCCGGATGCTGCCAGACCTGCCAGCCGTGGGCCCAGGCCCGTCGGCACCAGTCAACCTCTTCCAGATACATGAAGTAGCCCTCGTCCAGCGGACCAACCAAATCCCAGGCGGTGCGCCGAATCAGCATGCAGGCGCCCAGCGGATGGTCGATCGGCGTCGGGCGCGCGGTGTGGATGCGCCCATTCACGCGGGTATCCATCAGGCGGTCGACGGGGTGCAGATCGAGGGCGATCTGGAGCAGTCCCGGAAACTTGAAAGCCGCGGCCTGCGGCCGACCATCGGGGTAATACAGCGCAGGTGCGACCAGTGCGGCGCGCGGGATCGCCTCGAGGAGTGCGAGCATGCGGCTCAGGGCACCCGGCTCGAGACGCGCGTCGGAGTTGAGCACCAGCAACGCAGAGCCCGTAGCGACGCTCGCGGCGCGGTTGACGCCACCCGCGAAGCCCAGGTTGACCTCAGAGCAGATCAGCCGCACCGACGGGAACGCACGTGCGATGGCCGACGGGCTGTCATCGCGCGAGGCGTTGTCGACCACGATGACTTCGACCTCGGGTTCCGAGGCGACCGAGCCGATGGCCTCGAGCGTGAGCTGGCAGGTGTTGAACGAGACGATCAGGACCGAGACGCGCGGCGTCACCGGTCGCTCAGGAGATCTGAACGCGGACCAGTCCCGCCCCGGCGTTGTGGATGGCCACGTTTTCCTGCACCAGGGCAGCGGCAAAGATGACCTGATCCTGCTCGTTCTGGACGCGCACGCAGCCGTGCACGCTGGCCTGGTCGCCGGGCTGCAGGTCATGACCGAAGCCCCAGCGGTAGGGGTAGGTGGCGCCGCTCAGGTCGGTACTGCCCGACCAGTTGAGACCGATGCGCCAGAAGCCGGCGTGCTCGGCGTAGGCGTGATTTTCGATGGAGCTGAAGTTGTCGAGTGAGTCGTAGACGTAGCCCGGGTCGGGTCCCTGCGTGCGCAGCACCGTCTGCCCGGTATTGCGCACCGTGGCATCCAGGCACACCTGGTCACCGCGGATGATGTGCGTCGGCGAGATCTGGGCCGAGACGATGGTCGCCTCAGGCACGCCTGAGTCCTCGATCACCAGCGGCTGACTGTTCTCGACGATGTTCCCGGCCGTATCCCGCGCCCGAACGCCCAGCATGTACTGGCCGTCAGCAACGGGCTGTCCGTTGGTGGTGCCATCCCAGGTGAAGATCTGGGAGCCGGCCGTGGTTTTGACCTCCTCGCCCATCCACACGCGCTGCAGAGTGCCCGAGGCCGACACGCTGTCCAGGAATGGCGCGACCAGCGCGTCTTTACCAAGCGAGTAGGTCAGATGCGTGACGTCATTCTGGGCGTCGAAGTCCGGCGAAATCTGGTCAGGCAACAGCGTGAGGTCGTCGAGCGTGGGCAAAGTCGTGTCCGCGCCGCGAATCGCGAGCGGCACCGGTGCCTGCTGACTCTGCGTGCTGCCCTGGACATCCAGGATCAGCTGGTAATCACCATCGGGCAGGACGCGACGTTCGTTGGGGCCAGGACCAGCCACCGTCCCGTCGAACTGCAGCACGTAATCGCCAGAGGTTGGCCGCGCCGCGTCAGACGCGATCGTCCATTGCTGCCCGTCACTCGAGACGATGCGGCTGGAGACGGTTGCCGGCGCGTTCAGGTGGTAGTGCACGTCCAGCCGATTGCGCTGGTCCCGCAGCTCGGGCGACAACGCCGGTGGCAGTGCCTGGACCTGGCCCAGGGGTGGGGGTGTGAGCTGCGCGCAGGCAACGCCCAGGCTCAAAAGAATGATCGCCAAGCTGGTCAGCCGCACGCCGACTGGATACTAGCGATTACCAGCCCGCGTAGGCCACGAGCGCCAGCCCCAGGAACATCAAACAGCCGACCAGCAGTACTCCGAGTCGCAGCATGGGGTCTCGATGTGGTGTGCGATGCTAGGCCGTCGCCACACGTCCAGCAACACGCGGGCGCGCTACAAATCGCTACCATCTGGCCGTGAGCGAGACCGAACAGCTGTACTCGACGGACGCGTACCTGCGGGCTTTCGACGCCGTCGTCGAGGACGTGACGCCAGAGGGCGGGCTGATTCTGGATCGAACCACCTTTTATCCGACGGGCGGCGGCCAGCCGCACGACGTTGGCGCGCTGCGCTGGGGCTCGGGCACCGCGAACGTCGTCGAGGTGCGCAAATCGGGGGCGCAGGTGGTCCATCGGGTCGAAGGCGACACCCCGACACCGGGTACGGCGGTCCACGGCCAGATCGACTGGCAGCGCCGCTACGCGCTGATGCGGCACCACACCGCGCTGCACTCGATGAGCGGCGTGATCTACCAGCTCTACGGATCGACGGTTACCGGTGGCCAGATGTACCCCGACCGGGCACGGATGGACTTCCTGCTGCCCGACCTGTCCCAGGAGCGCCTTCAGCGCATCCAGGAGCGGACCAACGAACTGCTCGTCGAGGGTCATCCAGTCTCGGTCAGGTTCCTGCCTCGCGTCGAGGCGTTCGAGATACCCGACCTCATTCGGACGAAAGTCAACCTCTTGCCCGAAGGCATCCAAATCATCCGCGTCGTCAACATCGAAGGTATCGATCAGCAGGCCGATGGCGGCACGCATGTGGCCAACACGCGTGAGGTCGGACGGGTGCGCATCGTCGGCTCGGAAAACAAGGGCAAAGGCAACAAGCGAATCGAGATCGTCCTCGAATGACCGGGCTCGGACTCGACGGTATCGAGACGTGGGCGCGCGCCGAGCTCGACCGCAAGAACGCCGCGCGCGAGCAGGCGCTCAGGTGGTCGCGCGAGCTGGTGCGCACCTGCGCGAACTCGATCCGCGCCGTGCACCGCCACGAGTTCGACTCGGCCGAGAGCCTGATCGCCGAGGCTCAGGCGCTCAACAGCCGCATCTGCACGACGCTCGCCGACCATGCCGATCTGTACTGGACAGGCTATGTCCAGGATGCCCAGAAGGAGCTGGCGGAGGCGTGCTGCACGTTCGCGCTGGCCAATCGTTGCGCGCTGCCGGATCCGAGCCGGCTGGGCATTGCCCCGGCCGCGTTTCTCAACGGGCTCGGCGAGGCGGTCGGCGAAGCCCGCCGCTACGTGCTTGACCTGCTGCGTCGCGGTGAGGCCGACGGCTGTGAGTGGCTGCTCGGCGCGATGGATGAGATCTACGGCCTGCTGGTGACGCTGGACTATCCAGACGCGCTGACCGGCGGCTTGCGGCGCACCACCGACAACACGCGCGGCATCCTCGAAAAGACGCGCGGTGACCTGACGCTGGCATTGCGACAGGAAGCTCTGGTGTCAGCGCTGCGCGCCGTCGAACGCTCCGTTGGCGAGGGCTGAACGTCAGCCGGTACAATCTGTCGAGCCTGGTCGAGATTTGAAGCCAGGTCCGGTCCCGTGGTGTAGCGGCCCAACATGCGTCCCTGTCAAGGACGAGATCGCCAGTTCGAATCTGGTCGGGACCGCCGGAAAGCTGGAATAGTCCGCGATGAAGAGGTGTTGTGCGTTCTGTTAGACTGCTGCGCATGCCAACGGAGTCGGCAGCGGCTCCGCGTGGGTTGATGACCAGCACGGTTGACATTGGCCGGAACGTCGCACTGGGCCTACTGGCGCGCAAGTCGAGCCAATAGCGCTGATCGCACGAGATCGAGTAACGTTGCAGCCGCGATGCTGGGCCGAGCCGGAGGGGCCAGGAATTTGAACGTCAGCAGGGAGAGTATGTGGGAAGGTCGCTGAAGGAAGCGCTGCTCGGTCAGTATGCCGCGCTGCAAGAGGCGGGGCTTGCGCCGACGGAGGTTCCTCAGGATGACGAGACCCCGCTGGTGGTGGTCGAGTCCGCACCTCGGGGGCGTGCAACTCGCCCACGTCGTGAATCGGTAGATCGCTACCTGGAAGCTGACGATCTGGATCCAAACGGTCAGTTTGACCGTGACCGACGTCGCGGTGCCCCGCGGCGGGAACATCGCGGCGACGAGCTTGGCCGCGAACGCCGCCGGCCACCTGGCACCAGTCCACGCGGTCGCGGGCGTGGTCGTGAGATGGAGCCTGACTTCGCGGCCCCCGCTGGCGGTGCCGTCGGCGATCGGTCGGCTGGACCGCGTGGACCGCGACCCGCCGGGCCGCTGGGTCCCCGACCAGCACGGCCAGGCATGGGCGCGCCGCGACCCGGTGGTCCCCCCATGGGTGGCCCGGGCCGTCCGCCGAGCCGCACCTCGATGCTGCAGCAGCGAGCCGAACAGCGGCGGCGTGACGATGAGGATATTGTCGAGATGCGGCGCTTGCTGGCCGAGTTCAGTGGCCAGGAAGTGGACGACGAGTTCATGGAAGTGTTCAGCCGCGGTCTCGCCGAAGAGACGGGCGCGCTGCCGCCGCCGCACATCGTGGTGGACGCCATCCGCGAATCGAAGAGCGCCGAGCCGCGCAAGATTGGCGACGCCGTTCGCGCGCACTATCGCCGTCCGCGCCCGCGGCCGCCGATGAGTGGTCCGCCGCCACAGCAGCCGCCGCCGCAACAGGCTCCGTCTCCCGATCCAGCACCTGCCACCGCCTGATCGGTGAACATCGTCTCCGTCGAGGAGATGCGCGCCCTCGAAGCCGAGGCCTTCGCGTCTGGGTGCTCGGAGGCGGAGCTGCAGACGCGCGCGGGTCGCGCCGTCGCCGAAGAAGTTCTGGATGTCGCCGGCACCTCGGCCCGAGTGGTGGTGCTCGTCGGTCACGGGAACAACGGGCGCGACGGCGCCGTCGCGGCGGAGTGGCTGCTGGAGCACGGCGTGGGCGTGGATATCGTCCTGACGCCGCGCCACGCGGTCAGACCGGACGAGCTGGCACGTCTGCGGGCGCTGGGCGCGTCCGTTCTGGCGTCTGAGGATCGTATGGGGGTTGAGCGAGCGCTGGGGGCGGCGGGTGTCGGAGTCGATGCGCTGGCCGGCATCGGGGCCCGAGGCGCGCTGCGCGAGCCGCTGGCCGGCCTTGCCAGGCAGCTCAACGCGGCGCGCGAGGCTCTGGTCGTCGTCGCCCTGGACCTGCCGAGTGGGATCGATGCAGATACGGGTGAGGTTTCCGGTGAGAGCGTCTGGGCGGACGTGACCATCACGTTGGGCGGAGTCAAGCAAGGGCTGCTACGTTTCCCGGCGGCTGAGCGCGTCGGACGGCTGATTACGCGCCAGATCGGTCTGTCTGCCGCAGACCTGCCGTATTCGGTGCTGGACGAGTCCACCTTACGCGCACTGGTCCCACAGCGTGGACTGGATGCGCACAAGTACCGTTTCGGACGAGTGCTGGTGGTGGCCGGCTCCGATCACTTTCTGGGTGCGCCTGTGCTGTGTGCCGGTGGCGCCGGACGGGTCGGCGCTGGCCTGATGAGCGTCGCGTCGACACGCGACGTGCGCTTGAACGTCGCGGCGCATTTGCCGGAAGCGACATTTACGGAGTCGGACGTTCGGACGAGCGATGGGGCCAGCGCGGCGCAGGCCCTCGCGCCGTATCTCCAGTCGCACGCGGCCGTGGTGGTCGGGCCTGGGCTGGGGCGTGGGCCGGGCACCACCGAGTTCGTGCGCGAGCTGCTCCGCATTCGGCCACGCGAGCACGCGCTGGTTGTCGACGCGGATGCCCTGGTCGCGCTCTCGGAAATCGACGATTGGACGGACCTCGTCGACGGTAACGTGGTGCTGACCCCGCACTCAGGCGAACTGGAGCGGTTGGTGGGCCACGGACCGTCGACCGACGAGACCGTGTGGGCCCAGGCGGCTCGGCTCGCCCGTCTGTGGGGGTGTGTCCTGGCGGCCAAGGGCCCGTTCACAAGCGTGGCCGCGCCGGACGGCCGCGTCGACGTCTGGCCGAGAGCCAACGCCGCGCTGGCCACGGGCGGCACGGGTGACGTGCTGGCGGGCATCACCTCCGGCTTCCTGGCCCAGGGGCTGCCGGCGTGGGACGCCGCGCGCCTGGCGGTGGGTGTGCACGGACTCGCGGCGGCCAGAATAGTGGATCGGGGCTGGCGGACTCTGCTGGCCAGCGATCTCCTTGCGGAGCTACCGGCGGTGCTGAACGGGCTCAGTCGGCCTCGATAACGTCGATTTTCCAGTCGCCGCCGCCCGATTCGTCCTGGCGGCCGTTGGCGTCATAGCGGCGCAGGCTGAAGGTGACCTGTCCGTTCTGGATCGGGTCCTTGTTGGGCCAGCCGACGGTATCCACCTGCAGCATCACGTCCTGCGTGCCGCGCGTGACCTGGCTGACCTTGATGTTGGGGCCGGCGTGATCTCTGAGCCAGCTGGCGGCGTCCGCGCTGTCCATCACGCTGCCGCCCTGCGGGGTGGACAGCGAGACGTGGTCGAGCAGCAGATCGTCGATGCCCGTCAGATCTGGCGTGCTGACAGTCTGGCCCACCTGGTTCTGAACCGCGGCCACGTCGGCATCGCTGAGGGGCGGCGCCACGGTCCCCGAGAAGGGGCTGGGCGACAACGCCACGGCGACACGTGCCGGACCGGGACTGCCGATCGGCTCGGTCGACGGCGTGCGAACTGGCGTGGGAATCGGAGTATTGATGCTGCGCGTCAGGGTCGCCGCTGCGCCCGGGACGGGCGTCGCGTCCGGGCCGAGCAACACCGAGCAGCCGACTGACCCGCTCAGGGCGAGGAGCGCCGCGAGGGGCGCCACACGCTTAGCGAAGGTAATCGCGCAGCTTCTTGGATCGGCTGGGATGCCGCAGCTTGCGAAGCGCCTTGGCCTCGATCTGGCGAATGCGCTCCCGAGTAACCCCGAACTCACGGCCAACTTCCTCCAGCGTACGCTGGCGTCCGTCGTCCAGACCAAAACGCAAGGCGATGATGCGACTCTCGCGTTGCGACAGTGAGCCGAGCACGTTGTGGACCGTATCCCGCAGCAACGCCTGTGACGCCTCTTCGATGGGCGAGACCGCCTCGGCATCCTCGATCAGGTCACCCAACTGGCCATCCTGGTCGTCGCCGATGGGTGCCGCGAGGCTCACCGGGTGGCGGGCGGCACGGCGAGCTTGCATGACGCGCTGTGCGGCCCGCTCGAGCTCGTCGCGCATGGGCGACTGCAGCCGCCACACCTCGAACAACGAGCCTGTCTTGAGAATCTCACGGCGACGCATGACCGGGTCTTCGTGCAGCGAGCCGGCGCCGATCGCCAGCTCGGCCTCGAACCACTCGGTCACCAGACCCATCGCCAGCGCAATCTCGGCGGCCGACGGTTCACGCCCCAGTTCCTGGATCAGGTCGCGCGAGACGTTGGCGAGTCGATTGATCACCTCAGTCATGTGGACCGGTACGCGGATGGTGCGGGCCTGGTCGGCGACGGCGCGACCAACGGCCTGACGAATCCACCACGTGGCGTACGTGCTGAACTTGAAGCCGCGACGGTGATCGAATTTCTCGACGGCGCGCATGAGCCCGAGATTGCCTTCCTGGATCAGGTCCAGCAGGGCCAGGCCGCGCCCCAGGTATTTCTTAGCCACGCTGACCACGAGGCGCAGGTTGGATTCGATCAGCCGGCGTTCCGCGCGCTCACCGCGCGTGTGCATCTCCTCGAAGAACTCGGTGAGCTCGTCCTCACAGGCCGCGGCCACCAGACGCTGCCACATGCACGTGGGCGAGGGCAGGTCTGTCGGGTTTTCGGATGCCAGCAGGCTCAGGACGGGTGGCGCGAACAGGCGCGTGTCAATCGAGAAGCGCACGATGTAGGCTTGCGAGCCGCTCGCATCCAGCCCGACGCGACTCCCCAGTGCACCACCCAGGTCGAGATCGGGCACGTAGTCGAGGCGCTGGCGAACGGAGGGTGCCTGGAGCAGCTCAGAGGCGTCTTCGAGGCGCTCCATCTCGCTCAACACCTGTGCCAGTACGCGCCGCTCATAGAAACGCTCGTACAGCCGTACGGCGACCGCGGTGCCGGTCGGTTCGCCACCCTCGGCGCCGCCAAGCTCGGCTCGCACCTCGTCGAGGCAGATCATCTCCTCCATGCGGCAGGCGAGCATGCGCTCGTCGGCGGCAGTGAGCAGGTTGACTTCGTGAATCTCACGGAGATAGGTCCGTAGCGGATCGTCGCCGCTGTCATCTTCGTCGGGCAGTGGCTCGGGAAGAACGATGTTCGGGGCGAGCCCGAGGGAGTCCTCCTCGAACAGGACTGGCGCGACCGGAT
>JAFAWJ010000162.1 GCA_019242065.1 Chloroflexota bacterium | reverse complement strand
CGTACCGGCACCAGGTCCGCCAGCCGACTGGCGGATTGGAGCTCCAGCACCTCGACTGGACTGCGCCGGTCGGCGGGCGCCTTCCACTCGGCATGCGCCTCGCGGGGGACCGCCGTGCGCGCCTGCCGCCCGAGGGCACGCCGCTCGTCAATACTGAGCATAGTTTATGCCCTGCCTGCCTCGGCCAGGTCTTCCAGATAAGGGGCACAGCCGACAGCGCTGGTCATCACGCCTTGCTCGCCTGGGCCAGATCCTCCAGATAGGCGGCGCTGCCGACGACGCTGGTCACGCCCGAGCGATCGAGCTCCTCACGCACAGTGTCCGACACGTTAGCAAACACCAGTCGCACGCCTCGACCGTGGAGCTCGACGGCGACCTGGCGCAGCATCCCGCCAGCCGTAAAGTCGACGTCGTCGATCGCCGTGCAATCGACGCACACACACCTGACGGCAGGCTCCCCCGGTCGTGTCAGCTGCAGCACTTCGTCCAGGAACTTCTGCGAATTCGCGTAGTACAGGCTATGCGTGAACCGGTAGATCACCACGCCCGGCGCCGCCTGCGCGCCAGCCGTGACGGGAATCGCGTGCCACGAGCCATCCGCGCGCGGCACCAGCACGCTATTGTGGGGACTGTAGCCCCGCCGCGTGTGACTGATGAGCGACGCCGCCATGGCGACGATAATGCCTTGCTCGACCCCGACGACGACCACGACCGCCGTCGTCAGCAACGCCACCCAGAATTCGCGCACGCGCGCCCGCAGAACGAGGCGCATGTTGGCGATGTCGACCAGGTCCACACCGATGAGAAAGACGATCGCGGCCAGTGCGGCGTCAGGCAAGAACGCCAGCGGACCTGTCAGAAACAGTAGCACGCCCAGGGCGACGACGCTGCACGCGAGCTGCGCCAGCTGGCTGCGTCCGCCGGCGCCGTCGACGATCTCGGTCTTGGTCGGACTGCCATTGACGACGAACGTTCCAGAGACACTCGCGCCGACGTTAGCCAGGGCCAGGCCCACGAGGTCGCTGTTTTCCGAGAGCGCCTCGGCGTATCGGGTCGCGTACGCCCGCGAGGTGGCGGCGCTCTGGGCCAGAATCACGACGAACATCCCGAGTGTCGTCGGAAGCAGTGTCTGGATCGCTGTCCAGCTCGTGGCGGGCAGACCGAATGCGGGTAGCCCGCCCGGAACCGGATCCAGGTGCGCCACTCCGTAGGCCTGCAGGTCGAATACCCCGCTCAGTGTGATGGAGCCGACGACGGCGATGAGCGCACCCGGGATGCGGCGGTCGACGCGCTTCAGGCCCCAGGTCACGCCGAGCACGCCCAGGGCGACCAGGAGGGTCGGACGGCTGGTGTCTGGCAGGTGCGAGAGCGCACTGAAGAGTTTGTCGAGCGTTCCCGCGCCACTGGCCGGCACGCCGAGCATGGCCGGGATCTGACTGACGGCGACCTGGACGCCGACACCCGTCAGGAAACCGATCAGCACCGAGCGCGAGAGGAAGTCGGCCAGAAAGGCCAGTCCCACTGAGCGCGCCAGCAGCAGCCAGACGGCGGTGATCAACGCCGCCAGACCTGCCAGCGCGACATAGGCGGCCGAACCGGGGTCGGCCAGCCCGACCAGTCCGGCGGCCAGGATGGCCGCCGTGGCCGAATCGGCGCCCACCACCAGGTGTCGTGAGGAGCCGACGATTGCGAACACGACCATCGGCACCAGCATCGTGTACAGGCCTGTCACCGCCGGCATACCGGCGATCGAGGCGTAGCCCAGCACTTCGGGGATGGCCAGCGCCGCCAGTGTCACGCCGGCGACGACCTCTGTCGGGACGCGTGCGCGATCGATCGGCAGCATCCCGTCCAGCAGCCCGAACCGGCGTGTCACGCCGTCCCACTCTACAAACTCAGGTCAATTGCGCGTCCACGATGACTGGCGCCCCCGACTTCACGACGTAGTTGACCTGGCGAATGCCGAGCGAGCTGAGCAGTTGCTCAGGAACGACGCGTAGCGGGCCCGGAGCCGGCGCATCGCCCGGAGCCGGTTGCGGATAGGCGGTCGAGGCCGCGGTGTGGAACGTGACGTTGCCCTCTACTTTCTGGAGCACCTGGTGGATATGTCCGTTCAACACGGTCACCGACCCGAAACGACTCAACAGCGAAAGCGCCTGTTCGGCATCCGTCGTACCCCAACCCCAGTCTGGATATACCGCCCACAGCGGCACGTGTGCGTAGACGACCACCGGTGTGCTGGCGCTCAACGGCGCGAGGTCGGTCTTCAACCAGGCAAGCTGGTCGTCGCCAAGGACTCCGAAGCCACCGGACTTCAGATTCCAGACGTTGACCAGGCCGACGAAGTGGACACCCTGATAGTCGAAGCTGCGCCAGCCCGTGGGATTGGCGCTGGTCCCAAAACGATCCAGGTACGCCTTGCCATTGTCGATGAACGTGTCGTGCTCGCCCGGCACGGTGAAGACCTGGGTCTGGTCGAATCCGGCGCCCTTGAGGACCTGGTCCACCGTGTCGTACTGAGGCGGCATCGACAGATGGCTGAGGTCGCCGGTATGCAACACAAATGCAGGCCGAGTGGGCAGCGCGTGGACCGCATCCACCGCTTTCTGGAACGTGCTCGTGACGTCCATGTTGGGCACATTGCTAAAGCCGATGTGGCTGTCGCTGATCTGCACGAACGTGAAGTCGCCTGACTGCGGGCTGGCGTTCGGGAGGCTGAGGCCGCACGAGGACAGCACGCCGGCGCTCATTGTCCAGATCACGCCGGTGCCGGCCCATGCCATGCACTTGAGAAAGCCGCGTCGGTCAATGCCGTCGTGCGCGGTGTTCATTGGACGATCACCTTGCCAGTCATGAATGGGTGGATGGCGCAGAAGTAGGTGTACGTGCCCGGCGTGGAGAACGTGTACGAGAACTGGCCATCCGGCTCGATGGCCGACGACGAAAAGCTGTTGTCGGATGCGGTGACCGTGTGCTCGATGTCGTCGGCGTTGGTCCACACCACGGTGGTTCCCGCCGGCACGGTGAGCGACGCGGCGACGAAGTTGAAGTTCTCGATGGTCACCGACGGACCGCCGTTGGCGTCCGTGGGATGGGCTGGCTTGGGCGGCGGAACGGTCGCCAGAGCGGCTGGCGGAACCGGCGTCGCAAACGCGACCGAGCTCACCGTCGCGACCTGCGGCGCGCAGGCGACGAGCAACACGCTGCCAACGAGTATCAATCCGCACACGGCGAAGCCCCACATACGTCGAACACCTGGTGACATCAGCTTGCTGACCTCCGTGGTTACTGGTCGCTTCGGATAAACCAGCCCACGACGGCCGGATTGCCGCCCAGGACCTATACTCCGACTGTGAGCGATCTCGACGAGTACGTGCGGCCACTCGAGGATCTCGGCAGCCTTGGCCTGAGGCGACCGTACGCGCTGATCGCCTTTGGCGGCTGGATCGACGGCAGCTGGGCGGCTACCAACGCCCTGCGCTACCTGGTGGATCAGCTCGCCGCCCCGCGTATCGCCGAGCTCGATCCGGAAACCTTTTACAACTTCACGGACACGCGGCCTCGCGTCGTCGTGCGCGGCCCCGGCGACCGCTCCGTGCGCTGGCGACCGGGCCGCTGGCATGCCGCCCACATGGACGAGGCGGTCGAGCACGACCTGGTGCTGTTCATCGGGCCCGAGCCTAATCTGCGCTGGCAGACGTTCACGCGCGTGATGCTCGACGTCTTCCAGCAGGTCGGCGTCGAAGCGCTGATGACGCTCGGCACCGTGCTGGCGCCGACCCACCACCGTGCCAGCGTGCCATTGCGCGGTTGGGCGACCACCGAAGCCTGGCGCCTGGCGCTGCGCGGACGTGGCATCCGGCGCAACGCGTACGAAGGGCCGACCGGCATCGCCACGATCCTGTCCGTGGGCGCCCGCGAGCGGGGTCTGGCGGCGATCAGCGTGACCGCCTCCACGCCCAATTACCTGGGCAACTCCGCCAATCCGCGCACGTCGCTCGAGTTGCTGCGCGCCGTGGGCGACGTGTACGGCGTGCGTCTGCCGCTGGCCGACCTGGAGCGCGGCGTGCGCTCGTACAACGAACAGGTTGACCAGTTGCTGGCCAATCAGCCGGAGCTGCGGGCGGAGATCGACAAACTCGCACAGGCCGCGGAGGAGGAGCCCGAGCCGCCCAACCTGGAGCCTCCGCCGTCCGAAACTGCCGGCGGAGGCGAGCTGCCGCGTGGCGCGGACGTCGTGCGCGAGCTGGAGGACTTTCTCAAGCAACTGCGCCAGGGACAGGACGACCCGCCGACCGACAGCTAGCCGCGCGACCGACTTTGCCGTCGGAATGCGTGCCGAGGTGGCACACTTACCGGCAGCGAGTCTTTTCAGGTCGACGAGGTAGTCACATATATGGACAGTCGCGCGGGGAGCGTCAGCAGGCGCGCATTCATCCAGATCACATTGGGGACGGGAGCCGGGTTCCTGTTAGCCGCCTGTGGCGCCGCCGCCACGCAGAGCAGCCCCACGGCCGCGCCGGCGCCGACCACCGCCCCTGCGGCCGCGCCGACGAGCGCACCAGCGGCGGCACCCACTGCCCTCGCCGTCTCGACCCCAGCCGCCGCCGCTGCTCAAACCCCGGCCGCCGCACCGACCGTGGTTGGCGCCACGGCCGCGGGCAAGAGCAGCGCGGCCTTGCCCAGTTACATCGCACCCAATCTCGCCGCTCCTCCCGATTTCGACGCGCACGATCCGCGCGTCACCCTGGCCTGGAGCAACTTCCCCAAGGATCCGCCCGTCTCCTGGAACAAGCCCGCGCCAGGCACCGGCAGCACCGTCAACGCCTTCATGGTCGACTACTATCCACCGCCCACTCCGTACGACAGCAACCCCACCTGGCAGGCGGTCAACAAAGCGTTGAATGCCAATGTACAGATGACGCAGGTGTCTGGAGCGGACTATCCGCTCAGGATGGCGACCATGATGGCCGGTGGCGACATCCCCGACATCATCCACCTCTTTGCGGGTATCACCGGCGCCTTCGTGCCGCCCGGCACCGCCGAGTTCGTCAAGTCCCAGTGCCAGGATCTGACGCAGTACCTCGCGGGCGACGCCATCAAGGACTACCCGAACCTGGCCGCCATTCCTACGTATGCGTGGTCCAACTCGGCGTGTGTGATCAACGGAGCGCTCTACAGTTGGCCCATCCACCGCTATCTGCCGGGTCTGAGCTACTTCTTCAAGAACACCGACATGTGGAATGCTAAAGTCGGCGCGGATACGCAGCCGCAGAGCGCCGACGACTGGAAGAAAATCATCGCCGAGCTCAACGATCCGAATAATGGCGTCTGGGGCCTGGGTGCCGTCGTCAACGGCATTGGCGCGGCGAACATGGGCATTCTCGGCTACGCCATGATGTTCGGCGCACCCAACAACTGGGGCCTGGACTCCTCCGGCAAGGTCATCCGCGACCGTGAGACCGACCAGTACAAAGCAGCCGTCGGCTACCTCCGCGATCTGTGGGCCAGCGGGCTCATCTGGCCCAACGCGCCGAGCAGCAACGATGCCCGTGGGAATTTCGTCGGCAAGATGTTCGCCACCTGCGTCGAGGGCTTTGGCAACTCGTGGAACGACTTCTGGCTGCGTGGACTGCAGCAGGACCCGCCGACCAATTTCGACATCATCCTGCCCTTCAGCTCTGATTCCAACACCAAAGTGCAGAGCTACATCACCGGCGGGTACATCTCCACCAACGTCATGAAGAAGAGCAGCTCGCCCGACCGGGTCCAGGAGCTGCTGCGCATCATCGACTATCTCGCCAAGCCATTCGGTACCCAGGAGGATCTGCTCATTACGTACGGGCTGACGCCCGCCGACTACACCATCGGCGCGGACGGCAACCCGATGCTGACCGCGGATGGCAAGTCCCGCTCGCAGTACGTACCCTGGCAATACATGTCCGACCGCCCGTACGCTACCTATTACGCGGGTATCCCCAACTACGCGATGCACGTCAACCAGATCGAACGCCAGCTGGTCCACACGAACATCGCGGTCGCCGACGTGACCCTTGGCTACTATTCGCCAACGCTGGCGTCGTCGGCGGGCAAGCAAGCCGAGCAAGCTTTTACCGACGGTGTCAACAACATCGTCCTTGGCCGCGATCCCATGGCCAACTACGACCAGCTGGTCAAGGCCTGGCAGGATTCCGTCGGGACCAAGATCAAGCAGGAGTACAACGACGCTATGGCCGCGGCCCAGTAGATGAAAGGCGCCGTCGCGTACGCGGCGAATACGCCGCTGAAGATCGAAGACATCGAGATCGCCAGGCCAGGCCCTCGCGAGGTCCTGGTCAAGTTGATGGCCAGTGGAGTGTGCCACTCGGATTGGCACATCCTCAAAGGCGAGTGGGGCGACGCGCTGTTTCCCGCCATCCTCGGGCACGAGGGGGCGGGCGTTGTGGAATCCGTGGGTGACGGGGTGAGTCGGGTCAAGCCCGGCGACCACGTGATCCTCGCCTGGCGCACCAGCTGTGGCATCTGCGAGATGTGCCAGCGCGGCTTTCCTGTCCTGTGCTCTGCCTCGCCGGTCGCCGCCAGTCGGCCGAGACTCGCCGGGTCGGACCGGCCGCTGGGCGCGGCGGCCGGTCTGGGGACCTTCGCCGGCTACGCCCTGGTGCCAGAGATCGCCGCCGTGCTCATCGATGCCGACATCCCGTTCGCGCAGGCGGCGCTGCTGGGCTGCGGCGTTATGACGGGCGTCGGCGCGGCGATCAACACCGCCCAGGTGCGGCCGGGCGCCACGTGCGCTGTCTTCGGCTGCGGCGGCGTGGGTCTGAACGTGATCCAGGGCTGCGCCATCGCCGGCGCCGACATGATCATCGCCGTCGATATGCTCGACAACAAGCTCGAGATGAGCCGCACGTTTGGTGCGACGCACCTGGTGAATGCCTCACGGGGCGATCCGGTCCAGCAGATCCAGGCGTTGACCGACGGGCTCGGCGTGCACTATGCGTTCGAGGCGATCGGTCTGGTGCCGGAGCCGTTTCTGCAAAGCGTGCTGTGCACCCGGCGTCGCGGTGTGACGACGTGGGTAGGCCACGCTCCGCTGAACACGCCGGTGACCATCGACGCCCGCGCGTTGATGCAGGAAAAGACGATCATGGCCTCGATGTACGGCAGCGCGCGGCCGCACATCGACTTCCCGCGGCTGCTGAAGCTGTACCGCGACGGCAAGCTGAAGCTGGACGAGCTGATCACGCGCCGCTTCGAGCTCGCCGACGTAAACGAAGCCTTTGAAGTCCTCAAGCGAGGCGAAGTTGCCCGGAGTGTGATTGTTTTGTAGGAAGTGCGCGCATGCGCGCACTCCTCAAGGTGGCGCATGCGCCACCTTGACCAGCGGCACATGTGCCGCTGGTGTGCTCCGCACGGTCAGGGGGCTGCCGCCCCCCGCCGCCGTTCGCTGCGCTCACTCGCGCGGCGACCCCCCGCGTACGTGCTGTCCGCGCTCGTTACTCGGTGATGAGTTGGGCGGTTAGCAGTTCTCTCTGCACACTTTCGTTGTCCTGACCGAGCAGGGGCGCTGGCCGAAGTGGAACATGAGAGCGTGACATCTTCACGGGCCAGCCTGGCATCGTGAAATCGCCTCGCTGCGGGTGCTTCACCGTGCTGAACATGCCGTCCTTGCGCAGAAACGGATCGTTCTGAAGCTCCGCCGTGTCGAACACGGCACCAACGGGCACACCCGCGCGGCCGAGCGTCTCCATCACCTCGGTCTTGTCAAACTTCCGCGTCCACGCCTCGAGCAGCGCCCGCAGCTCCCGCCCATTCTGCGTACGTGCCCGGCTCGTCGCAAAGCGTGGATCCTCTGCCAGTGCAGATAAACCCATGGCGTCGACCAGCCGCTGCCAGTGCTGGTTGTCGCCACGCGTCGCGTGAATGTAGCAGTAGTCGTTGGCACCCTCACCCTTGCAGCGGAACAGCCCACTCGTGCCCGAATCCCGCGTGGCGCCGTCGCCCCGCCGCGGCGCGGCACCGTCCTCCACCGCGCGGTTATACGCCACGCGTGTGAAATTGATGACCGCTTCCTGCATCGCCACCTCGATGCGCTGCCCCTGCCCCGTCCGCTGGCGCTGGTACAGCGCGGCCAGGATGCCGATCGCGGCGTGCAGCCCGGTGCCCGTGTCGCCGATGTTCGGTCCCGGCTTGAGCGGCGACCCGTCGATCTCTCCGGTAAGGCTGTAGGCGCCGCCAGCCGCCTGGCCGATCATGTCGAAGGACAGAAACCGTCCGTACGGGCCGTCGGTCGGAAACCCCTTGATCTGCGCATAAATGATCGCCGGATTGATCTCGGCAACCTGCTCGTAGCCGAACCCGAGCCGCTCGATGGCCCCCGGTGCAAAGTTCTCGACAAACACGTCGCCGTGCTTGATCAGCGCCCGCAGCATGGCTTTCCCGCGCTCGTCCTTGAGATCGCAGGTCACGCTGCGCTTGTTGGCGTTCAACAGTAGGAAGTAATAGGAGTCGACGCCCTCACGGTCGGTGGTCAGGCGCCGACCCTGGTCGCCGTGCTCGGGCGGCTCGACTTTGATTACGTCGGCGCCCAGCCACGCGAGGGTCTCGGTGCACGACGTACCTGCTTCGAACTGTGTCAGGTCGATGACACGGACTCCCGCCAGCGCTGGCTCACCAGTTCCGTTTGCTCGATCCATGCCGCTCAGCGTGGAGGAGCCCACCCTGCACCGTCAATGTTTGCAACGTGTTACCGTCGTGGGTACCACCCAGTAGCAAGGAGTAGGCGCTGATGTTGTCGACCGAAGAAAACGAACTGTTGTGCCGCGTTGGGGCCGGTACGCCCATGGGCACGCTCATGCGCGAGTACTGGCTGCCCGGCATGCTGTCGCGCGAGGTGCCCACGCCTGATAGCGACCCGCGCCGCATCATGCTGTTGGGCGAAAAGCTGATCGCCTTTCGGGATACCAACGGCAAGGTCGGACTGATCCAGAACCACTGTCCGCACCGTGGTGCCTCGCTGTTCTTCGGGCGCAACGAAGAGGCCGGCCTGCGCTGCGTCTACCACGGCTGGAAGTTCAGTGTGGACGGCACCTGCGTTGACATGCCCAACGAGCCGGCTGAGTCGGACTTCAAGTCCAAGGTCAAGGCCGTCGCGTACCCGACCCGCGAGCGGGGCGGGATCGTGTGGGTGTATATGGGCTCGCGGTCGGAGCCGAATCTGCCGCCGTTACCCGATCTCGAAGGCAATATGCTGGACGAGTCGCAGTCGGGCATCGGCATCTTCCAGCGCGAGTGCAACTGGATGCAGGCCCTGGAAGGCGACATCGATACCGCCCACGTCGGCTTCCTGCATCAGGGCGCGATCTCGGCCGATTCGGTGCCCGCGGATTCCTGGGCCAAGTACGCCCTGAGCGACCGCGCGCCGCGCTTCAAGGTGCTCGACATCGACGGTGGCGTGACGTACGGCACGTATCGCCCTGCCAACCCGGGCAACACCTACTGGCGCGTCGCCCACTTCCTGTTCCCCTTCTATACGATGGTCGCCGCCGGCGTTTTGGGCCTCAAGGTCTCAGTGCGCGCCTGGGTGCCCATCGACGACGACCACTGCTTCGGCCTCAGCATGTCCAAGATCGGCACCCAGAGCCGTCGGCGCGGCGGCGCGGGTGACGGCTCAAACCTGGTCGATGCCCCACTTCGCCCGGATTCGACCGACTGGTACGGTCGCTTCCGCTTCGAGGCCAATGCTGGCAACGACTACATGATCGATCGCGAAAAGCAGCGCTCCCTGCAGAGCTATACCGGGATTCCGTCGGTCTCCCTCGAGGATCACGCGGTCACCGAAACGATGGGCCCGATCTACGATCGCACCCAGGAGCGCCTGGGCAGCAGCGACGCGATGATCATCCGGACGCGTCGGCGACTGATCGGCGCTGCCGTCGCCCTGCGC
This sequence comes from Chloroflexota bacterium, assembly GCA_019242065.1. The sequence goes on along the minus strand of JAFAWJ010000162.1, from coordinate 1,315 downwards.
GACCGCGGGGTGGTACCGCCCGCGGTGGACGATTCGGCCGCGTATCGGCTGCGCTCCGGCGGCTGCGTGTTGCCGTCCGACGCCGATTGGAGCACCGCGACGCGATCGCTGCAGGAGGCATTCGTCGACCATCCTGAGTTGAACCTCGGCGTCCTGGCGGGCGTTCCCGCCGTGTAGGTATGCGGCGATGCCCACAGACGGTTCAGCCCGCTTGCTCGCGCAGGCGCGGCCTGGGCTGATCCGTCGTGGGCACTCGCAAGGCGTTTGCCCAGGACCGGTGGGGGCGATGGCGGCCGCGGCGGGCGACCTGATAGTGGCTGTCGCCGATGAGTCCGAGGCCGTCGCGCGGAGCGGGAGACGGGATTCGAACCCGCGACCTACTGCTTGGAAGGCAGCCACTCTAACCAGCTGAGCTACTCCCGCGCGTCATTCGAGGATAGCGCATCCCCTCGGCAATGTCATTCCGACAGATCGCCCCGCCTTTCATCGCCCATCGGACATTGTGCTGCAGCATGCGCGCGGCGCACTCCTCGTCCAGGTATTGCCCGTGGTCGATGGAATCCACTCCGCCTCCATTGGCGTTGCGTATCGCCTGCAATCCGACGGAGTGTGTCAGGACTTTCAGCCCCATCTGGTAACTGGACAACGCACGCTGTAGAGACGCTCTCACGTACTTTCAGCTGTATTTCAGGTGACGGATGTCACTCGTCAGGGACCTGGAATGCGCCCAGGCGCACGCTGGTGCCAACTCACATCAAACGAGGAGGCACCTCATGTCTGGTTCGATTTCCACGTTCGTCACGCGCACCGCCCTGCGGCGGGCGGCCGCCGCCATGGCTGGTCTGGCCCTGCTCGGCGCCGCGGCGCCGGCCACTCTGGCTGCTGGCCCTGGTCTGGGCCTGCTCACCACGGTGGATGTCAGTCACCCGATCGCCCTCGCCGCCGACCCGTCACTTGACACGGTCTACGTCGGCCAGTTCGGCGGCGGGCTGGTGGCACTCAGCGGGTCAACCGGTCAGTCGAAACACGCTCCGATCTCGCTGCCCGGCCCGCTGCTGAGCATCGCCGTCAATCCTGCCACGCACACGGTCTACGCCGCCGACGGGGACACCGCCAACGGCAGCGCCCTGTCCATCATCGACGGCGACGACCTCTCCGCGGCCCCCATGAACGTGCCAGTGAGTTGCTGCCCGAGCGCCGTAGCTGTCAACCCGGTCACCAATACGGTGTATCTCCTCAATGGCGGCGACCAGTTGTCCGTGCTGGACGGAACCACTGGCCGGGCGATCCACGCGCCGATTTCGGTCGGCATCCA
>JAFAWJ010000135.1 GCA_019242065.1 Chloroflexota bacterium | reverse complement strand
GCGCAGGTCGCGGTAGACGAGAAGGACCGAATCAGTCACCGCGGTCGTGCTGCCGGGCGCATACGCCCGATATTGCGGGAGCTGATCGAAGCGGGCACGGCGTGAGGCCTCGCCGGCTTGCGCCGTCTCCCGGGATGGCGCGGCGGGCTGATCTCTGAAGCGCGCCTGAACCGGCACCTTCTCGGTCACGCGGTACTCGAGCCGACGGCCGAAAAGCAGGCGCGTATGGGCGTCGAGCGCCGGTAGCGCGCACAGGACCAGGCCGACAACTGGCAGCAACGCAAACGACCCCCAGCCGATGAGGACGTCGATCGCGTCCTCGCCATCCGGGTGCCGCGGCCGCAGGCGCCAATCCACCAGGATGACCAGGATCAAGCACGGCAGGCACAGACCCAGAATCGCCGAGACCAGGCTCGACTGCCACAGACCGAGCTGGCTCTGCGCATAGGCCGGGTTGATCAGGCGCGGGAGCAGGCCCCCCAGCGTCAGCAGGAACCAGTGCGAGGGCCACATCAAGTGTTCCTCGACGTACCAGCCCACGCGCATGATGCGGTTGTGCCAGGGCATGTCGCGGGCGCGCATGGCGCCGAAGGCCACGTAGGGGATGTCCGAGACGCCCCAGGCCCACCGCAGGATCTGCTGGTACTGATTTTCGAGCGTGCGCTGGAGGGTCGCACCCTCGGCCGCGTCGGCGTACACGGGCAGGAAGATGGGCCGCACCTTGACGCGCTGGCCGAAGTGGAACAACACCTTGAAACACATATGTGAGTCTTCGGGAATGACGTCCACGTCCCAGTAGCCGACCGACGCTACCGCGTGCCAGCTCAGCGAATACGTCGACTGCGTCACGAGACGGTGGGTCGGAACCATGCGCGCCAGCTCCCAGAGCGAATAGATGCTGTTGAGCGCCCGCAATGGAGCGATCAGGCGCCAGTGATTGGCGTAGAACAGGATCGCGGGCTGGAAGATGTGCAGGAAGCCGTTGGGCTGGTTGAGGACTTCACATCCGAGCGCACCGAGGTAGCGATAGTGCAGGCGCGAGTCCGCGTCGCACACGGTCACGATCAGATGCTCGGGATCGAGGAGGCCGGTGTCGATCAGTTGCTCCTGGACGCGTCGGGCGGCCCAGGTGAGATTGGCGGATTTGCCGCGCACCTCGCCGTCCTGGTCCGGATGGAAGGTGAGCAGCAGATGTGCAAACAGCGGTGCGAAGCGCGCGCTGAGGCGCTGAGCGCGCAGCGGGGCCTGAGGGTCGCGTTCTTCGAAGGCGAGGACGACCGAGACGCGATCGAGCGGCACGTCCTGGAGGGTCAGGTAGTGCAGCGCGTCGGCGACGATGTCCTCACTTTCGCCATAGGTCGGCAGGAGGACCAGGTGGTGGAGCTTGTCGAAGTCGGGCAGGGTGGCGCCGTCGGCGAGCCAGTCGTGCTGCTGGGCGCGGTGGAGGCGCCAAAAGCCGATGATGACGCCGCTGGCGAAGCCGAGCGATTTCCACAGCCAGTAGATGCTGAAGAGGATCAGCCCAAAGCCGAGAAGCTCAGGCGCCAGGATGGCGGCCCAGACGGGTGCGGTGATGATCAGCCACACCGCGGCGGTGGGCAGAATCTCCAGCACGCGTCGAGCGCTCAAGCGTGGGAGCGGGAGTGACCGGATCAAAATGGTGGGCGTCCACCTCCAAGCTAACAGATCGCAAAGCGGTTTGGCGCCGAGCGTCGCGGGGTGGCGCATCCATGGCCCGATCGGGGAGCGTGGGTGCAGTTTGCTACACTCACGCGGACCTCGCGGGGAGTAGCTCAGCCAGGCAGAGCACCACGTTTGGGACGTGGGGGCCGGAGGTTCAAATCCTCTCTCCCCGACTGCTGGCCTCTGGAGGAACCGAGATGTGTGCTGCTGAACGCGCACCGCGCCGCGTTCGGCGGCCGGCTGGACCGCCTGAGACGCTCGAGGATCGGTGGCTGCTCGAGGCGCAGACGGCGCGCAACCTGGAGGGGCTGAGCGCCGAGCATGACGGCGAGGTGGAGACGGCGATCGCGCTGTACGAGCGCAACGTGCGCGAGGGCTTTCCGGGGGATCTGCCGTATGGCCGGCTGGTGGCGATCTACGAAAAGCGCGGGGCGCTGGACGAGGCGGAGCGCGTGCTGCGGCGGGCGATCGAGGTGATCGAGGGCAGCCAGCGGCGGACGGCGAGTGACCGGCGGGCGACGGTGCGGGTGTTCAAGAACCGGCTGAAGCTGGTGCTGGCGCGCAAGGGGCGGGACGCTGGGTAACGCGGCGCTGGCGGTTGGTCGGCCGCAGCGGCGTCGAGGCATCGCGACGCTAGCGGGCTTGGCCGTGGTGCTCGCTCGCGGCGCCGAAACGGTTGCGCGGCGTTACTCGAAGACGTCCACGCTGGGCAGCGAGTGCAGGATCAGGATCAGCAGCGCGGCGCCCATCGCGGCGACCAGGGTGCTGGTGCCGTCGAAGTCGGCGATGTCCAGGCCGAGGAGGACCGCGGCGATGAAGCCGCCGATGATCGCCCCGACAACGCCGGCGGCGACGTCGCCGAGCAGGGCGCGCCCGCGGCTGCGCAGGAACCAGCCGCAGGCCAGGCCGCCGCACAGTCCGAGGGCAATCCACAGGAGGATGCTCATGCCTCGCGGCTCGCCACGTAACCGAGGGCCTGGTCGTGGCCACGCGGGTTGTTCATGGCTCGCGGCTCGCGAGGCGGGCAGCCAGGTCGCGGCAGGTGCTGGCGTGCAGCACCAGGGCGCGCGCGGCGTTCTGCAGCTGCGCCCAGCGCGGCCAGTCCGCCTGATCCTTGCGCGCCGCGGCCTGCGTGCGGCTCAGCGTGTGCAGCCGCACCGTCGCGCGGTGGATCAGCTGCGCCAGGACACTGGCCGCGTCTTCGGGCGACAGCCCCTCGAGCAGTGGCTCGAGGATCGCGTCCGCGGCTGAGCGCGCCGAAGGATCGGGCACGGTCATGCGCCGCGACCTCGGCCGCCGCTTGAACCTGCCGAGCCACCTCCAGCGCTGCCCCCCGAGCCGCCTGGCCCAGGAGCGCCTCCACCGAGGCCACTTGAGCCGCCGGTCCCCGGACTGCCGCCAGGCAATGGCGCACCGCGGGCGCGCTGCAGCCAGGCATCGCCCGCCTCGGTGATGCGGACCATGCGCTCGTCACCCGTGATCTCGGCCACGATCAACCCGTCCCACTCCAGGTCGTCCAGCGCTTCGGGCCGGAACCGAAGCCGCTCGACGGGATTCAGCATGCCAATCAGGTCACCCTCCGGCAGCTGCCGCCAGCGCGCCAGCTTTTCCAGCACCGCGCGTTGGATCGCCGGGTCGTACATCTGGCCAGGCACCGCGCGCAGTATACGGACGCCCCGCGTATTCGGTTGTCAGTGGGCGTCCGCATCAATGCATTCCGTTGCCTCCAATCCGCGCGATGCGCGGCCTGGGCGGGGGCTTGCGACTCAAGTACAGCCCCACGCCCAGCCAGCTGGCACATTTTTTCATGGCGTCGGTTGCCGCGCCCTTCAAATCAAAGCCCAGATCCAGCGCCGCGCCCGTGCTGCGCGAGCGCTTGATCTTCTGCGAGCCGAATTGCTGACGCGTCACCTGCCTGCCATCGATATCGGCCACCATCTCACCCAGCGCCCAGACTTCGTCCGCCTCTGCGTGGATCTCGTGGCGCACCACGCGGAAACTCCAGCCGCCGACGCCCAGCACCTCGTTCAGGCGGCTCACCACCTGCTCGCCCGAGATGAACGTCACTTCGATGCCGCCGCGCACGTCGGTGAAGGTGACGTCAAACGGCGCCGACAGTAGCGTGTAGGTGCTGGCCTCGGTTACTTCTCCGAACATCTGTTCTAGAGGATAGGCCTTGTCGACGCGCGGCGCAACAATTCTAAGGACAGGTCGATGTGGTGTCGCCGCGATGTATCGCAGGGCGGACTCGCTACACTCGGGGGCGTATGCCCTCGCTCCTGGAGCGGCTCAACGACGATCTCAAGGCCGCCATGCGCGCCGGCGAGACCGTCCGCCGTGACGAGATCCGTGGTCTGATCGCCATGCTCAAAGCCGAGCAGCAGACCAAGCTCACGCGATCACTCGCCAGGCAGGGGCTCATCCTCCACGGCGACAACGCCGAGCTCACCCCCGAGCAGCAGGGGGCGATCGACCAGGTGCGCGCCACCACGGGGCTGGACGACGACGAGGCGCAGGCCGTCCTGCTGCAGCGCGTCAAACAGCACCGCCAGTCGATCGACGCGTTTACCCAGGGCAAGCGTGCGGACCTCCTGTCCGTCGAGGAAGCCCAGCTGTCGATTGACGAGAGTTATCTGCCCCAGCAGCTGGATGCGGCGGCAGTCGAAGACGCCGTGCAGACGGCGATCCGAGAAAGCGGCGCCAGTGGGCCGCGAGACCAGGGCAAGGTCATGGGCCTGTTGTCGCCGCGGTTGCGGGGCCGGGCCGACATGAAAGCAGTCGCCGCGCGCGTACAGGCGGTGCTGGCG
>JAFAWJ010000113.1 GCA_019242065.1 Chloroflexota bacterium | reverse complement strand
GACAGCGTATACGTCATCCTCGACGAACCCCACGTCGACGCCGAGCAGAGCGACCACTGGTTCGGTCGCCTCGACGAAGGGCTCGAGCATCAGCTCGACCTGGTGCTGGCCAAAGCCAACATCGCGCTGCTCGGCAGCGGCGCGTCGCCGGCCGACGTCCTGCGGAGCGTCGGGCGCTATGGGTTGCGCTATCGCGCTGGTGGCTGGGGGATGGGTATGACCATCCTCACCGCCCTCGGGGAATTGCTGCCGGTGCTGGCTGCCGAGGACCGGCCACTGGCCCTGTTTCACGGCGCGGTCCACGTCGCGCGCGATACCGCCCAGCGACCGCCGCGCTTCGACCTGGAGCCGCTGCCGGCCGCCAGCGTGTCGATCGAGCGCCTGAAGACGTGGTTTCGACGCTCCGTCCAGGTGCGTGACACCAACGGCGCCGAGCGCGCACTCCAGACCGCCATCGCCAGCGGTGCGTCTTCGACACAACTGGCGGACATGCTCCTGGTCGCCGCCACCGACCACGTCTACCTCGACGCCGGGCATGTGCTGGACTTCATCAACAAAGCCTGCGAATACCTCGATCTCGTCGGCTGGTCCGAGGCGCGGCTGACCCTCCCCAGCCTGGTCAGCGGACTGTGCGACGCCCAACGCTCCGAGGAGCAAAATTCCTGGCGCAATCCGGTCGACCTGGTGGCGGTCATGGCGCCCCACGTGGCCAGCCTCGCGGACGTCACGCTGGGCAACGCGCCGCTCGGGGATGGCTTCGATCTCCTTGTCGCGGCGGTGCTGGAGGACGATCCAGCGGCCGGTGCAACCGCCATCAGTCGCGCGCTCCAGCGCGGCGTCGCATTGCCGGAGATCGGGCAGGCCGTCGCGCACGCGGCGGTGCTGCGCCTGGGCCGATTTCCGCTCAGCAACGAATTCGGCGACTGGGACACGGTGCACAACACCTGGACCGCGTGCCAGGCGCTGGCCCAGGCACTCGACCGCGCCCCGTCGGTCGAGCTGGCTCGCGGTGTGTACCACGCGGCGATGCGCGTGTATCTTGACCGCTTCCTGAATATCCCCGCGGCGCGGCTGCCTGACGAACGCAGTGTGGCTTCGGAGCACGGTAGGGGCTTGCTGGAGCTGCTGGATCGCGAACAGCAGGTCGCGCCCGCGGCCAGCGCGGTCGACGCGGCGATTGCGCAGGGTCGCGCCGAGCAGAGCATTCGCACCCTCGGGCATGCGCTCCTGCGCGAGGACGCCGAGTTCCACGGCTACCAGACGCTCGAGGCGGGCGTGCGGCAGTTCCACGCGCTGCAGTTTGAGCATCCGTTGGCCGCGCGGCGCACGCTGGCGTCGGTCACGCGCTATATCGCCGCGCACGCGCCAACGCCGCGCGCCATGCACCAGACGTATCAGATCGCCGTGCGCCTGCTGCGCGGTGACGACCTGACGGTCACCGTCGAAGACTGAAGTCCGCGCCCAGGGAGGGTACGATGGCGACTGACAGTCCGGGGGTATATGACTTCGTATATGTCAGCTTCGAGCCTCACGCGGAGATCGGCGCTGCGCCTGATGACGCTCAGCGCCACGGGTGCGCTGCTGGCCGCGTGCGGCGTGGCGCCCCAGGTCGCCGCCCCGACACCCGCGGCGGCCCCGCCCGCGCCGGCCACATCCGCGGCGGCTAATCCCACCTCAGCCAATCCCGCGGCCGCCGCCAATCCCACGCCGGCCAGTGCCACATCGGGCAGTGCGATGCCACAGCCCGCGACGACCTCCGCCGTCGCCGCCGCGGCCACCACGCCACAGCCCGCCCACAAGACCGGCGGCACCCTGCGCTTTGCCTCGACCGCCGACGTCCCCAACCTCGACGGCCACCAGCGCTCATCTCCCTCCACCGACACCGTCTGGACCGCCTACGACCGACTCACCCAGTACGACGCCAGCGGCAACGTCCAGCCCATGCTCGCCGAAAGTTGGGACGTCACCCCCGACTACACCCAGGTCACGTTCAACCTGCGCCCAGGCGTGCAGTTCCACACCGGCCGCGAGCTCACCAGCGACGACGTCAAGTGGAACATCCTCCGTGCCCGCGATCCCAAAGTCGCCTCCGGCTCGTATGTCACCTGGAGCAACTGGTTCACCACCATCGACACTCCCGACAAATACACCCTCGTCCTGAAGTCCGACGCCTCGCGACCGTCGATGTTCGACTTCTTCGAGTGGCTGAACATCCTGGACCCGGTGACCATGCAGGGTCCAGACGCGCAGACCAGATCGATCGGCACCGGTCCGTTCGTTTTCCAGGAGTGGAAGCAGGGTGACTCGCTGACCTTCTCGAAAAATGCGAACTACTGGGACACCGGCAAACCGTATATCGACGGCTTCATCGTGCACATCCTCGAACAACAGTCAGCCCTGGTCCAACTGGAAGCCGGCGCGCTGGACCTGGTGCGCACCGAAGCCGTCGACAACATCGTCCGTCTGAAACAGGATCCGAACTTTCAAGCCGTCCAGCACCCGTTCGCCGGCACGTTCTACGAATTCGGCATCAACGTCACCCGCCCGCCGTACGACGACAAGCGCGTCCGCCAGGCCTTCAACTACGCCATCGATCGCCAGCGCTACGCGACCAGCATCATGCAGGGCCTCGTCAAACCGCTGGCGCTGTTCTGGAGCTCGACGAGCCCCGCCTACGACGACGCTAAGAACGCCTCGGTCCCATTTGACCTCGACAAAGCGAAATCCCTCCTGAGCGACGCCGGCGTCAGCGGACTCCAGGCCGACTTGCTGTACATCCCATCCTCGTATCCGGTCCTCCAGCCCTTCGCCCAGATGTACCAGGCGGACCTCGCCAAGATCGGCGTCACGCTGAACATCCTGTCGATGGACACCGCCACCTGGCTGGCCCAGGTCAACGGCATTCAGTACAACGGCCTGTACGTCAGCGGCGACGGCCTGGGCAACTACCAACCCGCTACTCCGCTCGGCGCTTCGCCGGCCTGGTCGCCCAGCAAAAACAACTCCGGGTTCAAAACCGACGACTGGACCACGATGGTCAACGCCGTCAGCACCGAGACCGATCCAGCCAAACAAAAACAGCTGTACGCCCAGGTGAACGACTACATGATCGATCAGGCGTGGTCCATCGTCTTCGCCGAGCGGGCCCTCATCTGGCTGACACGCAGCGCGGTCCAGAACATGATCCCCACCGGCCGGTCGTCGTTCCTGTGGGACCAGGTCTGGATCAGCTGATGCCACTGCGACAGCTCGATCTCGACCGCCAGCCCTTCGCCAACGGGCGCGTCTTCGGCGCCGCCGGCGCCTACTGCCAGCTGCTCGGCACCGCCAGCTTTGCCGTCGATCCCCGACACCCGGTCAACGCCCGTATCGTCGACCTGGACCTCGCGCCGCGCGACGCCAGCGGCATGGTCCGCTTCTCGGCCGACGTGCGGATTCTGATGCCCGAGGACCCCGGCCGCGGTAACCGGCGTCTGGTCCTGGACGTGGTCAACCGCGGCAATCCGGTGGCGATCCGCAATACCGACCTGGGTGTGCCGCGCACGCCAGAACCCGACAGTCAGGGCTGGCTGCTCCAGCAGGGCTACACGATCGTGAGCTGCGGCTGGCAACACAACGTGCCACCCGGTACGCCGCGTCTGGGATTGCGTGCCCCCGAGGCGACGCGCAATGGCGAGCCACTCACGGGCCAGGTGCGCGCGATCGTGCAGGTCAATACGCCGACTGATCGCATTGGCGTCGCCGACGAGCCCTCACCGGTGGAGCATGTTGCCTATCCAGTTGCGGACCTGGCCAGCCCCAACGACACACTCGCCGAGCTCGACTACCCGCTCGGCCCGCGGCGACTGATTCCACGCGAACGGTGGCGCTTCGATGCCGACCGTTCGCACGTCACCTTCGACGACGGCTTCGTGCCCGGCAAGATCTACGAGGTCATCTACACCGCGCGCGGCGCGCCCGTCACCGGCATCGGTTTCCTCGCTCTGCGGGATACCGTCGCGTTCCTGCGTTCGGCCTCCGCGTCAGACGGCAACCCGTGCGCCGGCACGCTCGACTTCGCCATCGCCTTCGGCGGCTCGCAGACCGGCCGGTTGCTGCGCCACCTCCTGTACCTGGGCATGTACGCCGACGAAGACGGTCAGTTGCTCCTGGATGGCGTGCTGGCGCTAATCGCCGGTCCCCTGCGCACGGAGGCCAACTGGCGCTTTGGTCAGCCGTCCTTTATCGGCTCCGATTCTCCTGGATTTGCTCCTCCGTTTCTCGACGAACCCGTGCCTGCTGACGGCCCGCGTCCCAAAGTCATACACATCAATACCTCGGCGGAGTACGTCAACCTGGACGTGGCGCTGATCCACACGACCGCCGACGGCCAGGCGGACGCCGACATTCCCGACGACGTGCGCATCTATCACCTGGCGGGCACCCACCACGGTGGTGGCGCGCTGCCGCTGGACAATCGCGTGTTTTCGAGCGTCGCCACGTATTACAACAACTCCATCGACTATCGGCCGCTGGTGCGCGCCGCCTTTGCGAACCTCGACGCCTGGGCCACCCGCAACGTCGTACCACCGCCCAGCGCGTATCCGCGCTTGTCCGACGGCACGCTGGTCCCCCGAGCAGCGCTGGTGTCTTCCGTCGCGGAGTTGCCTGGCCCAGGTATTCCGCCGCGGCGCCTGTACCCCACCCAGCACCTGGACTACGGGCCGGACGCCGCGCACGGGATAGCCAGCTTTCCCGCTGTCGATGGCGGAAGTTATCCGGACGGAGTGCCAGCCGTCGACACCGATGGCAACGAGCGCAGCGGCGTGCGTCACCCGGACGTCGCGGTGCCACTCGCCACGTATACGGGGTGGAACCCCCGCCACCCGTCCATCGGCGGCTCGATGATGAACCTGCTGTTGAACGGCGCCACCATCCCCTTCGCCCCGACCCGCGCCCTGCGCGCCGCCTGGCGCGACGCTCGGCCATCGATCGAAGAACGCTACCCCAGTCGTGAGTCCTACCTGAGCCAGGTCCGCGCCGCCGCTACGTCCCTCGCCGCCGCACGCTACCTGCTGGAATCCGACATCGACGAGATCCTGGCGACCTCCGCCCGTCGCTGCGACGAGTTCATCCAACTCCAATCCCCACTCCCATAAACAAGGAGCACAGCGCCAGTGCCAGTCATCGACGCCGACACCCACGTCACCGAATGCGACGCGACCTTTGCCTATCTCAACGAGGACGAAAAGCGCTTCCTGCCCACCAAGGGTGAAATCCCCCGCCCCGAGGGCCTGCCACCGCGCGGCTTCTGGCTGATCAACGGCTACCCCCGCATGCGCAGCCGCTGGACCCCCGGCGACCAGTGGCAGGTCATGGGCGAGCTGCTGGACGTCCCCGCCCGCGTCAAGGCCATGCACGACATGGGCGTCGACACCCAGGTCATCTATCCGACGATGTTCTCCGCCGGCGGCATCGGCGCCCCCGAGATCGAACTGGCCCTGTTGCGCAGTTACAACCGCTGGCTCGCCGACAAAACTGCCGCCTCCTCGGGCAAGCTGCGCTGGATCATGCTGCCGCCACTCCAGAACATCGACAAAGCCATCGAAGAGCTCCACTTCGCCAAAGAGCACGGCGCTGTCGGCGTCCTGAAGAAAGGTGACGAAGAAGCCGGCCACTGGCCGGCAGAAGAGTATTTCTTCCCGTTCTACTCCGAAGCCGAACGCCTCGACATGCCGATCTGCTTCCACGTCGGCACCGGCTCGTCGGAGTCGCTGCCGCTGGATCGACTGGCGCATATGACGCTGCACAAATTCCACATGTCGGCGATGAGCGCGTTCTGCTCGCTGATCACCTTCCAGGTGCCCCAGAGATTTCCGAACCTGCGCTGGGGCTTCATCGAGATCACCGCGTCCTGGGTACCCTACGCGCTGTATTACATGCGGCGGATCCTGGTCAAATCCGACAACAAAGCCGCCGTCTCGTCTGTTGCCGGCACGACGACATACCA
>JAFAWJ010000018.1 GCA_019242065.1 Chloroflexota bacterium | reverse complement strand
CCTTGCCCAGCGGTGCATGCACCGCTGGGTGCTAGCGCAACGGTCAGGGGGTCTGCGACCCCCGCCGCCAGTCGCTCCGCTCCTTCCCGCGGCGACCCCCCGCGTCGGTGCTCAGCCGCGACTGACAAGTCGGTCACTCTCTCGACGTCGTACGCTTACAACATCGAGTCATGGATCGTCGATCGCGAGAAACCACCTCTCAAAAAGTATTTGGACAGTTGGGATGCTGACTTCCATAAGACCGACCAAACAGGGATAGCCAACCGGCCTTTCAGATCTCCTCAATCGCGGCTAGCACGTACGCGGGGGTGCGCCACTCTGGGAGACCGCGCATGCGCGGTCTCCGCCCAACCTAAAACTCGACGATGGCCCGTCCGGCGATTTCTCCTCTAGAGAGCGCGTCGCAAGCTTCGTTGATTTGCTCCAGCTTGTAGCGCCGCGTGACCATCAGGTCCAGCGGCAGCTTGCCTTGTTTGAACCACCGCACCAGCAAGGGGAAATCGTGATCGGGGATCGAGCAGCCGCCGGGGGCGCCGCGGTACACCTTGCCGCCGAAGAGCATGCCCATGGGCAGCGTCGGCGTCTCGCCGTGGGGTACGCCGACCAGCACGGCTACGCCACCGTCGCGCTCGCCGGGGCGCCGCGCGCGCGCCATGTGAAGGATCTGCTCCATGGTGCGACCGCTGCCGATGGCATCGAAGGCGAAGTCCACGCCACTGGTCGGCTCACCACCCATCAGCTGGCGCACGCGTTCTACCGGATCCTCGTTGCGGGCGTTGATGCCGATCGTGCCGCCGAACTTCTTGGCGAACTCCAGCTTTTCCTCAGTCAGGTCGACCACGATGACCGGGTCAGCGCTCAGGTTAGCGCACGCCTGGATGACCGACAGGCCGACGCCGCCGGCGCCGATGATCACCACCGAATTACCCGGCCGCACCTGCGCCGCATTCAGCGCCGCGCCAGCGCCGGTCATCACCGCGCACCCGATGATCGAGGTCACGTCAGTCGCCACGCCCTTTTCGAGCGGGACGACCATCTGCTGATCGGCGACCGTGTCGCGCGACCAGGTGAAGGTGCCGGTAAAGGCGGGCGCGCCGTAGTTGACCTGCTGCCCGCGGAACGTGACGTGGGCTGGGGTCGGCCGCGGCGTGGCGCGCGTCGCGTTGCGCTGCACCCAGGTGACCATGACGTTGTCGCCCTCTTTGACGTGGCTCACGTCCTTGCCGACAGCGCTGACCACGCCCGTCGACTCGTGGCCGAGGACCAGGGGCACGCTCGGATTGGGGCGATGCAGCTCATGCAACTGCGAGTGACACACGCCGGTGGCGAAGTGGCGCACCAGCACCTGGGTCGGACCCGGATCCGGCAGATCAATGTCGTCGACAACCAGGGGTTTACCCGACTCGACGAAGATGGCGGCGGGGGTCTTCATACGTGTGACAGTCTATGTGCCGCGCCGGAAAAGTTTCGACCCCCGCGGTCAGGCGTCGTCGTACGACGAACCCTCTAATCCTCGATCAATCGGCGCAGTTCGGCCAGGATCTCGTCCATCTGCTCGCGAGCCAGGGTGGCCACCGGATCGCGCAGGGACGGATTGTCGTCCGTGCGCCACACGCAGCCGTCACGGTCAATCGTGTACAGTCTCGGGCGTTCGCCACGCCGGCTACTTCAAAGCTCTTCAGGTAAGGACTCCATTGAAGCTCACGCTCCTGCGCCAGACCCTCATCGTCTAAGTCGCGGAGATCGCCTCCCTGCCGGGGGTACCTCCCGTTCGCCAGGAGAACACCCGTGCTTCACGTCCAGAACCTGCGCAAAGCCTATGGCGCTACAACGGTCCTCGAGGACATCACCTTCGTCCTGAACGACGGCGAGCGTGTTGGCCTGATCGGGCCCAACGGCACCGGCAAGTCCACGTTGCTGCGCTGCCTGGTCGGCCTTGAACAGCCCGACGGCGGCCGCGTACTCCGCACGCCCGCACAACTGCGCGTCGGCTATCTGCCCCAGGCGTTTGCCGACGACGATCATCGCTCGCTTACCGAGGCGCTCGACGCGCACACCGCACCCGAGGGCCGACTGCGACCCGCGCCAATCCTGGCCGGTCTGGGCCTGCAGGCGGTCGACCCGCACACGCCGGTCAACCTGCTCAGCGGCGGCCAGAAGACGCGCCTTGGACTGGCGACCCTGCTGCTCGACGAGCCGGACCTGCTGTTGCTCGACGAGCCGACCAACCACCTGGACGTCGAGGCCCTGGAATGGCTCGAAGGCTTCGTCAGTCACTTCCGTGGCGGCGTGCTGATCGTCTCGCACGACCGCGTCTTTCTGGATGCGACCGTCGACCGCGTGCTGTACCTGGACCCCGAGACGCGCACGCTGCGCAGCTACACCGGCAGCTACAGGGACTTCGCCGACGCCCGCGCCCACGAGCGCGAGCTCCAGCAGCAGACCTGGAAGCAGCAGCAGGACTACGTCCACCAGGTACGCGCCGATATCGGGCGACTGAAGAGTGAAGCACGCTCCATCGAGGTCTCGACCACGGCGCGTCAGCCTGGCCTGCGAAAGTTCGCCCGCCGCAAGGCCGCGCTGGCCAAAAGTCGCGAGCGCAAACTCGAACGCTACCTGGCTTCAGACGAGCGCGTCGAGCGCCCAATGCAGCGCTGGCCGATCAACCTGCGCTTTGGGGAGCCGCCGTCGGGCAGTCAGGTCATGCTGCGCTGCCAGGACGTGGCCTTTGGGTATCCGGGCACGGATGGCTATCTGTTCGAGCACGTCAGTTTCGAGGTGCGCTACGGCCAGCGCCTGGCGGTGGTCGGACCAAATGGCAGTGGCAAGACCACACTGCTGCGGTTGCTGGAGGGCGAACTTCAGCCCGGTGGCGGGCGCATCCTGCTCGGGCCGAGCGCGCACCTGGGCGTTATGTCGCAGGAGCAGGAGACGCTCGACCCACGGCTCAGCGTGCTGGAGACCGTGCTGCGCGAGCGGGCCATGAGCGAGCAGGACGCGCGCAGCTTCCTGCCGTTCTTCCTCTTTTATGGCGACAGCGTGTTCAAGCCCGTTGGGGCGTGCTCACTTGGCGAGCGGAGCCGACTCCAGCTCGCGTGCCTGGTGCTGCGTGGATGCAATCTGCTGCTGCTGGACGAGCCGATCAACCACCTGGACGTGGAGTCCCGCGAGCATTTCGAGGCCGCCCTGGAAGCGTTCGAAGGCAGCATCGTGGTGGTGGCGCACGACCGCGCCTTTTTGCGAGCCTTTTCTCGCCACATGCTAGAGCTGCGCGACGGCGCGGCTATCCTGGCGATGTAACCAGCTCCCGCCCGTAAGATCTGAGGAGCCCGCTGGCGCGGCTATCCTGGCGATGTGAGCCTTCCGCGGAGCGACGTCTCGGAGGCGCGGGCTGCTGACGAGGCGCAGGCGGCCGTCGAGGGGCTGCGCGGCACGCTCACGCTGTTCCTCATCTGCGCGTCCATCCTCGGCTTCGTCACCGCGCTGACGATGATCGCGCCCCTGCTGCTGGATCTTTCGCGCGAGCTGGGTGTGCCCCTGGGCCAGGCCGGCCTGCTCGCTGCCATGATGTCCCTGCCCTGGGCACTGGGCGCCCCGTTCACCGGCCTGCTGTCGGACCGCCTCGGCCGACGCCCGCTCATCGTCCTGGCCCTGGCGGGCGTCGGCGCCTCGACCATCGCCGCCGGCTTCGCCACCAGCTTCGGCATGCTGCTGGCCGCCAGGTTCGCCGCGGGCGTCTTCGGCGCGTTTGGGCCAGCCAGCGTGATGGCGGCCGTGGGCGACCTGTACGCGCCACGCCGCCGCGGCATGGCCATGGGCTGGCTGAACGCCGGCTTTGGCCTGGCAGCCATCGCGGGCGTGCCAGCCGTGGGACTCGTCGGCGGCGTGTGGGGCTGGCGGTGGGCCTTCGCCGTCACGGGAATAGTCGTGCTGCTGCTGGCGGTCGTGGTGCACGTCGCGTTTCCGTCACCTCCGCCGACGCATACCGGCGTCAGCCTGCGCCAGACGTATACCGAAGTCCTGGGCGTGCCGCGGCTGGGCAATGTGCTGTCAGCCAACCTGCTCGAGCGGGCGATCTTCAACGCCACGCTGCTGTACTTGCCGTCCTTTTTGATGCTCAACTATGGGCTTTCGACGGCTGGTGTCGCGCCGGCGCTGGCGCTGGTAGCCATCGGCACGCTGGTGGGCACCGCCTTCGGCGGCTGGTTGGGCGACCGCTTTCGCGGACCGCGAGCGACGATCTTCGTCTGCGCGCAGCTCCTGGCGGGCGGGCTGGGGCTGGTGTTGTTCGGAGTTGCGCCGGGGCTGGTGATCTCGGTACTGCTGGGCGCGCTGTTCGGGATGACCAATGCCAGCAGCCGGCCGTCGTTTCTGGCGTTGGGATCCGAGCTGTCACCGCGCTATCGCGGGGCGCTGCTCGGGCTATTGTCGCTGACCAATCAGGGTGGGACAGTGCTGGGCACCTCGCTGGGGGGCGTGGCGCTGAGCTTTGGCAGCTACAGCACGCTGGCGGTACTAACGATGTGCGGCGGCCTGGGCGCCGCGACGCTGGCGCTGCCGCTGACACGCCTCAAACTCGCCCGCGAGGCGTAGGCGCGTGGGACGCGTACTCGTGGAGCGACGACCCGTGACTGTCAATGGGACGTGTACTGGCCGGTGGAGCGGCGCATCAGTGAACCTCAACGCGCGTGTCGAAGAGTCCGGTTGCGCGTGGCCGGGGCCGTGACAAAGCGCGGCGGCGGGGCGTTTAAGCTTGTGCTGGCGACGGTGGGCGCCACGAACAACAAGCCTGGACGGTGGGTGCAGCCACCTTCCAGGTCGGTCGTCTGTGCCACGATGGCCCGTGCCGTTCACCGTTGCCGCCTGGCTTGACCCTCAGCTCGCGGTGGCAGCTGCCTGCGCGCGGCGGACGCGGCCGCCGATCATCTCCGAGCTGGCGATGGCGGCCATGCCCAGGATCAGGTGCACCACCTGGACGACCCAGTGGCCGCTGCCGGGCATCAGGCTCTGCTGGCTGAAGCCCAGTGCGAGGACCAGCAAACCCAGGACGGCCGCGCCGATCACCATGCCCATGGGCGCGCCCATCTGCGAGCCGGTGACGGCCACCAGCCACAATGCCAGGACCGTGAGGGTGCCGAGCAGCATGTGGACGGGCACCAGCGTGGCGGGGGCGTCGCCAGTCCAGAACAGGAGGCCGAGGATCAGGGCGAGGATGCCTGCAACGCGCACGACCCACTGGAACGTCAAAAGCGTCATCGACATGGTTGTTCTGCTTGCTTCCGCTTTCGCAATGTAGCCTACACGTTCGACCCACAAGGTCGGTTTCGCAACCTGCAGACTGCTCGTAACAACCTTTTCTAGATGTCACTAAGCTGCGCGAGGACCAGTCGCGGCTAGCACGTGCGCGGGGGGTCGCCGCGGGAGTGAGCGCAGCGAACGGCGGCGGGGGGCGGCAGCCCCCTGACTTGTCCGCAGGACACCAGCGGCACATGTGCCGCTGGTCAGGGTGGCGCATGCGCCACCCTGCGGAGTGCGCGCACGCGCGCACTCCTTCCGAAGACTGCACCCAGCGGTGCATGCACCGCTGGACACGAGGGCGCATGCGCCCTCGTGAGGAGCCCGCTCATGAGCGGGCTCCCACCAAGAACCTGGAAAAGAAGATAACGGAATATTGAGGTACTCGTGGCTGTCCACAAAATTGATCTAGAGCTCGCCGGGCGGAAACTTACGCTCGAGACAGGCCGCGTCGCGGGTCTCGCCGACGGCGCCGTGCTGGTCACGTATGGCGAAACCGTCCTGCTGGCGACGGCCGTTTCGTCGGTCGAACCTCGCGAGGGCATCGACTTTTTCCCGCTCACCGTCGAATACGAAGAGCGCATGTACGCCGCGGGCAAGATCCCCGGCGGCTTCATCAAGCGCGAGGGCCGGCCCGGCGAACAGGCCATCCTGTCGGCGCGGCTCACCGATCGGCCCATTCGGCCGCTGTTCCCGAAGTACTACCGCAACGACGTGCAGGTCGTGAATCTGGTCATGTCCGCGGATCAGATCAACGATCCCGCCATCCTGAGCATCATTGGCGCCAGCGGCGCGCTGCACCTGGCCAGCATCCCGTTCCAGGGACCGGTCGCCGCCGTCCGCATGGGTCTGATCGACGGCAAGCTGGTCGTCAATCCGTCCATGCGCGACATGTACGACAACTCGGATCTGGATCTCGTCGTCGCCGGCACGGCCGACGCGGTGCTGATGGTCGAAGCGGGCGCCTCTGAGCTACCCGAGGACCTGGTCCTCGAAGCCATCATGACCGGCCACCAGGCGATGCAGCCGATCATCCAGGCCCAGGAGGAGCTGCGCCGACTGGCCGGCAAGCCCAAGCAGGAAACGGCGCCGCCACCGGTCGACGAAGCACTCAAGAAGAAGCTCGTCAAGCGCCTGGGCAAGGAGCTCGAAGCCGCGATCTACAACCCGGACAAGGGTGGTCGCGAAGACGCCACGCGCGAATTGCGACACACGGTCGTGACCGAGTTCGCCCAGTCGGGCGCCGACGCCAAGGAAGTCGGCAAGCTGTTCGAGTCGATCGAAAAGGACCT
>JAFAWJ010001154.1 GCA_019242065.1 Chloroflexota bacterium | reverse complement strand
GTGCGACCGCGCTGCAGGAGGCAAGCCTGCGGCTCAAGCGAACGCTGGGCGATCAGTTGGGCATTGCGTGGTCCCTCAGTCGGCTGGGCGAGGTGGCCTGGTGCGGGGGCGACCCTGAGCGAGCCGCGACCCTCTACGCCGAGAGTCTGGCGCTGCGTCGGGAGGTAGGCGACAAACGGGGAATCGCCGAGTGCCTGTGCAACCTGGGGCATGCGGCGGCCTGGCACGGGGACGAACAGCGGCTGGCGGGCTCTATCGGGAGAGCCTGGTTCTCTTCCGCCACATCGGCGACCCGCGTGGGGTCGCCTGGTGTCTGGGGGGAGTTGCCCGGTTGGCCGCGGCATCTGGCGAACTGGAGCAGGCAGCCCAATTGCTCGGCGCGGCCGAGGCACTCCTCGAACCGCTCGGGTCCCGTGAGGAGGCCGCCCACCGCTTGGTGCGGGCGCGCGCCACGGCCGCCACACGACGGGCGCTCACCGAAGCAACGTTCGCAGCAGCTTGGGTACGCGGTCGCGCGATGTCCACGGAAGACGTGACCGCCCACACCTTGAGGTGGATCGAAGCGGGAGCAAGGGGCACTGCGAAGGACCAACAATCGAGCGGTCACGACCCTCCGGGACAACGCAGGCACTGTCCAGCGCGCAACCACGGACGGGGTGATCAGGCCCACTCGTGAGGTTACCAGTGACACACCGGAATCCTGACACGGCGCACCTTCGATTGGGACACTCCTGACCAGCCCAATCAAAGTGGCAAGCAAGAGCCTGGTGCACCATCGCAGCGTGGACGTGCCACGGAGCTCGTGCGCGACCGGATTCCCGAGATCATCCGCGAGAGTGGCGGCGCATGCGGCACGGAGACTTTGAGTGTCGATGAATTTCGATGTGCGTTGCGTACGCCGGTGGAGGAAGCGCGCGAGGCGGCGGATGCTTCAGATGACGATCTGCTGACCGAACTCGCCGATCTCCAGGAAGTAAATGACGCGTCCTCTCGGCGGTTCTTAAACATCTGCGACCCCCGTGCCACACCCCACCTGAGGCTTTCGTGGTTCGAGTGGTCAGGCCGGCGGAACTCAGCCAGAAAGCCACGTCATCCACATGCTGCGCTATCGGCGACATGAGCATGCACGATAGTTGTTTTGCGACGCGCTTGTTCGCACACATGATCCGAGGCGCGTCGACGTGCCGATCGAACTTGATCTACGATGACTGCCTCGCGCGGCAAATCGACCAGCCCGCCTCTCTCCAGCGTGGCTGTCATTAGAAGACTTAGCGTAACCCTGCCAACTCAGATACGAGGTTCACGATACCGCCACGATCAACTGGCAGAGCGCGCCGTAGGCACCCACGCTGCCACGTTGGAGCAGGATCTGGAGGCACTGCCGGGTGCGTTGGGCACACGTCGCTTTGAAGCGCTGTGGGAGGCGGGGCGAGAGCTGACGGTCGACGACGCCGTGAAAGTGGCGCTGGCCGCGACACCAGGCTCCGCCGAGGACAAATCGGTTGCCCCTCAGTGCGCGGAACCAGACGCTGATCATCAATCATATGGAGCGTGTGCATAGCGCCTCGTCACCAAGCCTGGTGCCGTTCTGCAACACAGGGGGTTAGGGCGGCATGTGGTTTTCCAGTACTGGCGTGGGCACAGGCATCTCGGGACTTTAGAACCTCACAACCCAACTGCGGCTGCGGCATTACGGCGGAAGAGTGAACCATCTCTGATGGATCGCCTCACAACCGGCAGGGACTTGTGGCCGGTCTGGGCCATGATCGAGCGCTCGGACACGTCGGCCACGTCGCTGCAGCAGCTTCAGACGGTGCCGTTGTGGAGAGCGGAGGAATCTCGCGAGAGAAAACGCGACGCGAAAGCTGAACAGTGCAACATCGGCGGCGTCCGTGGCGAAACCCAGGTGAGGCTGTGCGGCGTCAGGACCCATCAGCCGCAAGCTGCCGACTGGCGCGGACAGCGCAGCATGGAACCCCTGTACATCCACCCTGGGCAGCTCGCGCCGGCTGGCGAGCGC
>JAFAWJ010001101.1 GCA_019242065.1 Chloroflexota bacterium | reverse complement strand
TGGCGCAACATTCTTCGTGTCAAACTCGCACTGATCGACTCCCGTCAATACCGGCGGACTATCTTGGAAGACGTCGACGGACTCCAGCTGGTCGTGCTGCCAGACGTTTTTAACCCGAAGCTGTTGCGTTCAGGGGCCTTTCTGGCGTCGAGGCTTGACGGGTTGAGGACGGGTGCACGCGTGTTGGACCTTGGCAGTGGCTCCGGCGCCTGCGGCCTGGCCGCCGCCCGGCGCGGCTGCCAGGTGGTCGCCGTCGACATCAACCCCAGCGCTGCCCGCTGCACGCGCGTCAATGCGCTGCTGAATAACCTCGAGGTCGACGTCCGCCAGGGAGATTTGTTTGCGCCCGTCGAATCCGAGCGCTTCGACGTCGTGCTGTTCAATCCGCCGTATTACCGCGGTGTCCCGCGCGATGTCCTGGATCACGCCTGGCGCTCGCTGGACGTGCCCGAGCGTTTCGGGGCACAGCTGGCTGACCATTTGACGCCCGGTGGAAGCGGGTTGATCGTCCTCTCGTCTGATGGAGATCCCGATGGCTTTCTCGCGTGTCTTACCCGTAACCGTTTGCGGCACGAGGTCGTCGCCCGGCGCGATTTCGTCAACGAGGTGATGACCGTCCACCAGGTGCGCACATGCTAGTCCTCTACAACCCGCCCAGCTCCGCCCGCCGCAAGCCCGTCATGCCCCTCGCGCTGCTGGCCCTCGGCGCCCTCCTGGAAGATCGTCACGACTACGCGATCGTCGACGGTAACCTGGACCGCGATGCGCTCGGCACCATCGACGCTCTGGTGCGCGACGGCGCGGACATGCTCGGCGTCACCGTCATGCCGGGTCCGCAACTGGCCGACGCGGTGCCGCTGTGTCGTGAGCTGAAGCGCCGCCATCCGCACCTGCGCATCATCTGGGGCGGCTATTTTCCCACCCAGCACTGGGACGTCAGCCTGAAGTCCGGCTATGTCGACTACGTGGTGCGCGGCCACGGCGAAGTCATCTTTCAAACCCTCATCGATCGCCTGGCAGCTGACGAAGACCCGACCGACATTCCCGGTCTGGCGTACTGCCTGCCGGACGGCATGCCCTACACCAATCCGACCGCGCCGATCCCGCATCCGAACCTGATGCCGGAGTTTCCCTACCACCGCATCGACGTCCCTCGCTACGCCCGCTCGTCGTTCATGGGCAAGCGCACCCTCGCGCATCACTCCAGTTACGGCTGCCCGTTTTTCTGCAATTTCTGCGCGGTGGTAAACATGGTGGGCGGTCGCTGGTTGGCACAGTCAGCCGAACGGACCGCCAACGTCACGCGTCGGCTGGTGACCGAGTGGGGCGCGGATGCCGTCGAGTTCTACGACAACAACTTTTTCGTCCACGAGGCGCGCACCGTCGACTTTGCCGAGCGCATCCTCGACCTGGACATCGGCTGGTGGGGTGACGCCCGCATCGACACGCTGCTGCGCTACTCCGATCGATCCTGGGAGCTGATGCGCGACAGCGGTTTGCGCATGGTGTTCATGGGCGCGGAATCTGGCTCCGACGAAACCTTGCAGCGCATGAACAAAGGCGGCTCCGCCTCCACCGAGAAAACCCTATTCATCGCCGAGAAAATGCGCGCCTACAACATCGTGCCGGAGTTCTCGTTCGTGCTCGGCAACCCACCCGATCCGCAGGCGGACGTCGACAACACGCTGGCCTTCATCCGTAAAGTCAAGCGCGTCAATCCGCACACCGAGATCATCATGTACGTCTACACTCCCGTCCCGCTGGCGGGCGAGCTGTACGAAGAGGCCAAGGCCGAGGGCTTTGCCTTCCCGCGCACGCTGGAGGAGTGGATCAGCGACGACTGGCAGGACTTCGCCCAGCGCCGCAGCTCCTCAATTCCGTGGTTGGCCGATCCGATCCGCCGCCATATGCGCGACTTCGAGCGGGTCCTGAGCGCGTATTATCCGACGATTACCAATCCGAATCTGCGCGGCGCGCGGCGGCTGATCCTGCGTGCCGCGAGCGCCTGGCGCTACCACCTGGGCTTCTACAGCTATCCCTTCGAGCTGCGCCCGCTCCAGAAAATTCTGGCTTACCAGCGTCCTGAAACGTGCGGCTTCTGACGCACCGCCGCACTGGAGGCGATCCCGAGCAGCAGCCACAGCAGCCACGCCGTGGGATTGAACGCCAGGAACGAATCCAGCAGACCGTGCACCAGGAAGGCCACGATCGCCAGCCCGACGCCGAGGGCGATGGGCGAGCCCGCGCGCGTTCGCTTGACTGCCGACACCAGCGGCCCGGCGATCACCCAGCCGAACGCCACCAGTCCGACGACCCCGAGATCAGCCAGGACCTCGAGGTAGAGATTGTTGGCCTGCACCCGCTGGTCCCAGGTCTCCAGTCCGAGCTCGGCGCCATACTCGTGGCGAAAATCGTCCGGCCCGACCCCGAGCAGCGGATACGCGGCGATCAGTCGCACCGCTGCGCGCCATAGATCCAATCGGCCGACGACCCACGGCGCCTCCCCGTCGTCCCGCTCGGTGACGCCGGGCCGTGTCGCCCCCGCCGCGCCCGGCGCGATCGACACTTGGGTCTCGGCATCCGCCCAGCCCCGCTCGTCGAATTTCAGCACGTCCTGTTGAAGCATGCCCCAGTCCAGTCGATAACTCCCAGCGGGTAAGTCGGGCACGGACAGGTTCGCCTGCAGGTTGATCGTCTCGCCCGGCTGCACGTCGTGCGGCAGCGAGACCTCGGCTGGCGGGATTTCGAATACGCCCCCGCCGTCG
>JAFAWJ010001082.1 GCA_019242065.1 Chloroflexota bacterium | reverse complement strand
GACGGCCAACGCGGCGACGAGCGAAATGCCCGGCGCCAGCGGGTACAGCCAGCGGTTGGCCATCGCCGGCCGCACGTCCTCCTTGAAAAACAGCTTCAAGGCGTCGGCGATGGGCTGCATCAGACCGCCCGGTCCAACGCGATTTGGCCCGATGCGCACCTGCAGGCGACTGATAACACGCCGCTCGAACCAGGTCATGTACGCCATGCCGGTCAGCAGGGCGATGATGATGATGAGAGAGCCGACGATCTGTCCGAGCAGCGTCGTCACGCGGGCGCAAGCACCTCCTCGCGGAGGACCGCGGCCAGCGTGGGATGCGCGTCGGCGATGGCCTTGCGCAGTCGATCCAGGCTCTCGGCGCCGGGGACGCCGACGCTCAGTCGGGCCGCCAGCTCGGCCGCAATGCCCCAGTCGGTCCGCGTCTCGGCCGGCGGCGAGGCGCCACCCTCCTGGTGCTGCACGCGGCCTTCGAGGTTGCACAGGCTCGCCTGGCGCTCGTAGGCGTGGGTCATGGGCAGCACGACGTCAACCTGCGGCAGGTCGGCGAATGGACCAGAAGTGGCCAGGACGATTCTGGCGAAGGAGCCGGCGCGCAGGTTGGCCCACGGCTCGTCGCCGATGGCCAGCAGGGTTTTGGACGTGAGCACCTGGTCCACGTTGCCGTGACTCACGTCGGGCGCGATCTCCATGGCGCCGCGGCCATTGGCGCCCAGCAACGGCGCGCCGACCAGGCCCGTGTCGCCGTTGGCCCCGAGCGTCCTGGCGAGCTCCTCGAACCGAGGACGCGCCTGCGCCAACAGTGCCGGGTGGATCAGCAGCGCCGCCGGACCGTCGACCGGCTGGATCTCGCCGAGATGGGCGAGTGGGTCGCCCTTGAGCCAGGTTCGCGTCGAGCGCCACAGTCCGTTGCGGTCGCCGAGCACGGTGAGCTGTGCGCCCTCGAGCACGGCCCGATGGATCCACAGCGCCAGGACGGGCAGGTCCTCCCAGGCGTCCAGGCCGACCAGCACGATGCTCTTGCAGCGCGGGAGGTTGGCGATCTTGCCTTCGACGGGCCAGGCCTCACCAGCGGCGGGCCACAGCGCGCCCGGCAGCCGTGGGCTCAGTTGTTGCAGCACCCAGAACGCTTCGTTCGACAGCCCCGCCGAGGCCAGGACGCTGCCGGAGGTGCCAAGCAGCTCGGCGGCACGACCCAGCGCGACGTCCCAGGTCGTGGGTTCCAGGATGTCGCCGTTGCGCAGCATCGGCCGAACTGGGCGTTCCCCGGTGGGCGCCGGCAGCGTACCGAACCGGCCGCGGTCGCACAGCCAGCCCTGGTCGACCTCCGGATTGTTGCGCGAGATCAGGCGCAGCACGCTTTCGTCGCGACTGTGGACCGCGATATTGCAGCCGACCGCGCAGCCGCTGCAGACGGACGCGGTGCGCACCAGATCCCATGGGCGCGCCTTGAAGCGATACGTGCGGCTGGTCAGTGCGCCGACGGGGCACAGCTCGATGGTGTTGCCGGCAAAGATGGACGTGTACGGCTCGCCGTTCAGCGTCGCAATCTCGGAGTCGGCGCCGCGCAGGACAGCGGCCAGGGCCTCGTCACCCGGGATCTCCTGGTGGAAACGCACGCACCGATAGCACATGATGCAGCGCTCGCGATCCAGCACGATCTCGGGGCCAAGGGGAAAGGCCTTGGCCTTGTGGCGCTTCTGTTCGGTGAAGCGGGAGACGCCCGGGCCGTGGTGGAAGGTGTTGTCCTGCAGCGGGCACTCGCCGCCCTTGTCACAGATCGGACAGTCCAGCGGGTGATTGGCCAGCATCAGTTCGAGGACGCCGCGCTGCGCGTCGGCGACTTCGGGGGTGGTCGTGTGGACGATCATGTCCGCGGCGACGGGGGTGGTGCACGCCGTTTGCAGTCGCGGCAGCTTTTCGATCTGCACCAGGCACATGCGGCAGGCGCCCACGGGCTTGAGGCGCGATTCATAGCAGAACACGGGAATTTCGAGCCCGATCAGTTTGGCGGCCTCGACCACCAGCGTGCCCTTGGGCGCTTCGAGCTCGTGGCCGTCGATAGTCAACTTGACCAAGTCCGACGCGGGCTGGCTTGTCACAGTGACGGCATCCGAATGTCAGGATGTTTTCCCCAGAGGGAACCCCCCAGGGCTGCAGTGCATTGTCCCCAGTTGGGACCGCTTACCGACGACTGGTCCCGTCTCAGAGATGCTGTGTGGGTGGCACCCGACAAGCTCCCACCAGCGAGACCCCTGGCTCCCCTCTGGGGAAAAGATTTGACAGTTACCACGCTGGAAATGGGCACCGGCCATCCTTAATGTGGGTTTCGTACTCCTCACGGAACTGCTTGACCGTGGCCACCACGGGACTCGTCGCGAAGTCGCCCAGGGCGCACAGCACTTTGCCTGAGATCTCATCTGAGAGCGACAGCAGCAGGTCAAGGTCTCCCTCGAGCCCGTGACCTGCCTCAATGCGGGTCAGGATCTTGAACAGCCACGACGTGCCCTCGCGACACGGTGTGCACTTGCCACACGACTCGTGGCGGAAAAACTCTTCCATGACCGCCGCCGCGCGCACGATGCACGTGTCCTCGTCCAGCACGATCAGCGA
>JAFAWJ010000937.1 GCA_019242065.1 Chloroflexota bacterium | reverse complement strand
CCCCGCATCCTGGCGCGCCACATTCTTCCCAACCTGCTCGCGCCGCTGATCGTGCTCGCCTCCCTGAACTTTGCCTTTGCCGTGTTGACCGAAGCCTCGCTGTCGTTTCTGGGCCTGGGCAACAAACCCCCCTCGCCCTCCTGGGGCGCGATGGTCAGCGGCAGCTACGGATTCCTGGACACCGATCCGTGGCCGACCCTCTTCCCCGGCCTCGCGATCGGACTGGCCGTCCTCGGCTTCAACCTCCTCGGCGACGGCCTGCGCGATGCGCTGGACCCCAAACTTCGCGTCTGATGACTGTCACACCTCCGGCTGTGCAGGTGTATACGCTGGGTCAGTTCCGCGTGCTCGTCGGTGGGTTGCCAGTCGAGGAGCACATGTGGCGCCGACGATCGGCGCGGCAGTTGCTCAAGCTTCTGCTCAGCCGTAGCGGGCGTCGCGCCACCCGCGACGAAATCATCGACACGTTCTGGCCGGAGTCCGATCCGGACGCCGCCTCCAGCAACCTGCGCTCCACGCTCTACGCGCTGCGCAACGCACTCCAACCGGACCCCCAGGCGCGAAATATCAACCTGCTGTTCGCCGATCGCGCCAGCGTGTGGCTGCCGCCGGATGCCATCGTGTGGACCGACGCCGACGCCTTCGAAAAAGCCGTTGCCGAGGCATTTCGCACGTCGGACCCGTTGCCACTCCTGGAGTCCGCCAGCCTCCTCTACGCCGGCGAGTACCTGCCCGACGACCGCGAGGCGACCTGGGCCGCAGAACGGCGCGACATCCTGCAGCGGACGTGGACCGAACTCCAGTTCGGCCTGGCCACCGCCAACGAGAGCCGGGCCAACGTGGACGCGGCCGTTCGCCCGCTGGAGCGCCTGTTGCGCGCGGACGCCTGCGACGAACGTGCCGCCCGGGCTTTGATGACTCTGCTCGCGCGCCACGGCCGCCGCTCCGACGCGCTGCGTGTCTACGAGCACCTGGTCGACTCCCTGCGAGCAGAACTGGACCTCGATCCGTCTCCGGAGTCTGCCGAGCTGAACCAACAGATCACTTCTGCCGAGTCGACCGCGGAGGGGAGCTCAATTGCGGCTTTCCGGTGTTCGTACCCGTTTCCAGCCCCCAACCAGTTGATTGGCCGGCAGCCTGAACTCGAACGTTTGCGACAAGTCATGCATGACGGCCGAATGGCAGGCAGGGTCGTGTTGGTATCCGGCGAGGCGGGCACCGGTAAGAGCGCGCTGGTTGGTCAGATCGTACGCGAGGCGCAGAACCAGGGTGTCCTGTGTCTGGCTGGGGGCTGCTACGCGGAGCGCGGCGCACTTCCGCTCGGCCCGTTTCATGATGCGCTGGCCGACTTCTTGCTTGCGCAGCCAGCCGATCGTGCGCGAGCGTATCTGGGCAGCAGTGCCGACGACCTTGCCCGGGTCATTCCGGAGCTGCGTCAGCACCTCCAGTTAGGGTCACCGCGCGCAACCAGTCCGCCCGACCGGACCCTGGGATTCGGGGCCATCCATGCCTGTCTTCGGAGTCTGTCTGAACAGTCGCGCGTGCTGTTGTGTCTGGAGGACCTGCACGCGGCCGACGAAGCCACACTGCAGCTATTGCATTACCTCGCGCGGCAAACTCGACGCTTGTCACTGGTCCTGATCGGAACGTTCCGCGCTGACGACTCTACGGCCGATCAAACACTCTCGAAAACCGTGACAGCCATGACACGTGAACGGCTTGCCCAGCGCATCGTCGTTGACGCGCTCGATGGGCCTGGGACCGATCAACTGGCCTCGACCCTACTTGAGGGGCCGACCAGCGCAGAGTTTGGTCGATCATTATTCACCACGACTGCTGGCAATCCTCTTTTCGTCGAGCAGTTGCTACTGGCACTGCAGGAGACAGACGGACTCCAGCGACGCGGCGGGGTCTGGCGGGGATTCCGCGAGATCCAGGGAACCCCGATGATTGTTCGAGAAGTCATTACCCAGCGACTGCAGCGGTTGGATGCTGACTGCCGCGAAGTCCTGGCCATGGCTTCCGTGCTCGGTCAGACCTTTGACCACCGAGTGCTCGTCGAAATTGTCCAGCCTATGCACGAACTCGTCTTGCTCGAACATGTTGACCGCGCGATCACCACGCGCATTTTGCGGGAGACGGCCGGCGGGTACTCCTTCTCTCACGCGCTGCTCCGCGACACGGTGTACTGGAACCTCAGCGCGCCACGACGGATGCTCCTGCACGCGCACATCGGCCATTTGTTGGAAGAATTCCATGGGCCAGGCGCCGACGATTTCGCCGGGGAGCTGGCTCGCCACTTTGCACTGGCAGGCGACGGCGATGCCATCCAGGCCAAGGCGCTGAGCTATAGCCTCACCGCCGGGCGGCGAGCGAGCTTGCTTTCAGCCTATGCGGAGGCTGCTGTCCACTTCTCCCGCGCGTGCGAGCTGATCGAACGCCGCGGAACAGTTGTCCCGGCGGAAACACAACTCGATGCGCTGGAGGGACGCGGTCGTGCAGAGCGGGAGCTCGCCGATTGGCCCGCGGCGGTGGACACGTTCATGCAAATTCTCCACTCCAGCACCGATACCGTGCGGCGGGCGCGGGTCCGGTCGATGCTGGTCAGTGCTCTGCTCTTCGACGATCCCGGCCGGGCCCTGCGCGAAATCGAGGTTGGTCTTGCGGAGCTCGCAAACAACGATCGACTACCAGCGGACGCTGCGCTCGCTCGCATTCATCTTCTCTGTCTGCAGGGACTCGTCTGGTTTCTGCTCGGCAGATATCGCGCGGTCCGCGCGCTTGGCCGTCAGATGCTGTCAGAACCGGATACCCCACGTTTGTCGCTGGGCCCCATGTACGCCCATAGCGTGATTGCCTGGGCGGAGGAAGGCCAGGGTCACCTGGAGGAGGGATTGGTCCACTATCAGGCAGCCCTCCAGTCGGCCGAAGCCGCGCAGAACAAAATCCAGGAAGC
>JAFAWJ010000818.1 GCA_019242065.1 Chloroflexota bacterium | reverse complement strand
GGAACATCTCATTACCCATGGCCTGCCAAACGTCGGGTGTGAAGGTCTGGGAATCGAAGGCGGCGACCATCTGGGTGGCCAACTGGGCTTTGAGAGAGGCCACCGCCTGAGCTGCCAGGGCGGCGTTCACCTGAGCGGTGGAGGCGTTGAGCTCAGCCTGAGCCTGTGCCTGCGCGGTCTGCAGCTCGGCGGCCGTCCGCTTGAGCGAATCGACCTCGTACTCCTGGCTCAAGCGGGCTGCCGTGAGTTGCTCGGCGGCCGCCAGGGTGGCGCCACTGTCGCTCAGGCTATAGCTGCCCGACATCATCGTGTCCGCGTACGCGTTGAGAGTCGCGGCGTCGCCATCGTCACCGCCGCCGAGTTGGGCCTGTAGCGCCTGGTGGACGATCGCCGCGGCCGAGGTGGCCTGATACTCGGTGGCATTGGCCTGGGCGTCCGTGGCACGTTGCTGCGCCAGCCTCAGGCCGGCCTGGTAGACGGCTTGTTCGGCTTGTGCTGCCTGGGTCTGAGTCTGCGCGGCGGACACTTCCGCGTTCGCTTGCGCCACTTGCTGGACAAGCTGCAGTTGCGTCAGTTGACCCTGGTCCGCACGGTCCCAGTAGGAGATGACCTGCTGCTCGGCGGCGATGGCGAGCTGGGCGTAGTTGATGGCCACCTGCTGAAGGTAGTCGAAGGTCCAGATTGGCACGCGAGGCGCCCAATGCCCCCAGAAATCCAGCCCTGCCGCCATCTGAACCATCCGCTGCCGAACCTCGAGGATCACGCTGCACAGCTGCGGGTCGAGGTTGAGGTTGACAGCCGAGGCCGGGTTCGCGACCAGTGCGGCGAGGTTGCTGATGACGCCGCGGGCGGCAGTCGTAGCAGCGGCGAGCGAGGCGGTGGTGTACAGAGCGCCGGCCGTCGGAGCTGTACCGTCGGCATTGAGGACTTTCTGGTAGATCGGCAGAGCGGAGGCCGCGTCGCCCGACATGTACAGCTGGTTGCCCCAGTCGAGATACAGGCTCGCCAGCTGCAGCCAGAGGTACGGGACCTCGACGGCGGTGTTCAGAAACTGATAGCTCGCGGCCTGGAGATAGAACTTCTCGGCATTCGTCCAGTCGCCAAGCGCCTGATAGCACTGAGCAAGGCCCAACGGAATGGCGTAGAAGTACGTGTGCGGCAGTGCCACAATGAAGTCCGACGCGGTGGCCGGAAGCGACACGGTATCGTTGAGACTGGCCGCCGCCACCCGCCCGGCGTACGCCGCCGTCTTGATATCGGCCAGTGCCGGCGCTGAGCCGGCTGCCCAGCTGATGGTGGTGACCTTGCCGCCCGCCAGGATGCCCAGCGTGCGAGTGACCGTCGCCGGTGCGGGAAGCGTCACGACAGGCGCCACGGCGATCGGAGCGGCCAGGATGGCGGACGCCGGCATCGTATGGATGTTGGCGGAAACCGCCGAGAGATTGAGGGTCTCTCCCACCCCGGTGAACCTGGTTGCTGCCGACGCGGCGGCGAGAGCCGGATTCTCGGCGGCGGCTGCGGGTGTGGCGACCGCGTGTGTGGCGGGTGCCGGGGCGGCGGGTGCCGGGGCGGCGGGTGCCGGGGCGACGGGCGTCGGCGTACCGTGGAGTGCCTGCACCACGGCGGCATTCGTCTGCGATGCGCGCGTCGAGTAAAAGGTGGCCGCGGCCGTGTTGCCCAGTGTGGTGAGGGTCTGCGCCAGGTGCAGATCGGCCGCGGCCTGCATGCCAGTGACCGTGCTGAGCGTCGGTGACGAGAGGCCGGCGCCTTCGAGGGCAGTCACCGAACTGAGCGTCGCGGGCGCCACCGCTACACGGGGTCGGACTGATGACACGGGTCCAGCGACTGGCAGGACGTTGGTCCACTCGACAGAGGCGCTCAGGAGCGGGTCGAAGAGCGAGGCATCGCGAGGCAGGAAGACGATCCGTCGGACAATGCCCAGCACGGCCCCACTATCGATCTGGCTGTAAATGAGGGCCTGCGCCTTGAGGTAGGCGTCGATGGCCGCCTGATAGTGGCGGGCCACATAGTTCTGGTTGGCTTCGAGCAGGGCGGCCTCGATCTCGGAGACGAGGACGGTGTCCGCCGGCGCGATGCCGTCAACCTGGCTGACGACGCTGCTATAGAAGCGGAACGAGTAGAGGCTGCTCGCCGCGATGGCCATGGCAGTAATCCTCCAGAAGACGGACAGCTAACGCCCAGGACGGGCCCAACCTTGTGCTGGTTCGGCCCCGACGCGCTCCTTGCCCAACAGGAGCGCGCTATCCCGACCGCGCGCCATCATCCGACGCGCGGACTAAATTGTCAAGCGTTCGGCTCGTCGGCTGATGTGTTCGTCGTCGAGCGTCACCTCGACGGACAGTCGCCGACGAGCGCGATCGAGGATACGTACGTGAGACTGTTGGTCCAGTTCCCAGGGGTGACGTCGAGCAATTGGCTGTGCGGACCTGCACGCTATACGCCAGGCATGTCGAACGGATTCGCGTCTCCGTGATCGGGGACTCGGACGCGGTCGCAGCCACAACGAGCCCTGCGCGCCGACCGACATTTACTCCGATTTGACGCGCTTTCTGGTGGTTGCGGAAACGATCGAGTACATTGACGCAGCTCAGGCCGGAGCTGGGGTTACCAATGGAGTAGACACACCGGGCCGTCCCTACTTCGTCAATCGACGGGACCCAAAATTGTGCGGGGTGGTCCCCGACACTTGAACTGGTGTATGCCAAGCTGTCGGGTCCGGTGGACGAGCGAGCAGGTCAGGGTACTGGTGGACACTTGGCGTGCACCGGCAGCCCAGCGGTGGTCGCGGTGCCGCGGCGGAGGAATGCGCGCATGGTTTCAGAACGTCGTCGTGCTTGGGCCAGCTGGCTTGACCAGAAGGGCTGTCAAGACCGGAAGTTGATTCTTTACACTCCCTAACTTCCCGCCGGAACTTCAGGTGGCCGTCGCGGTCGATAGTCCTTTTCCCGCTACTCTGGTCTGCCACTTCCAGGTCGGTGCACACCTGGAGTCTCTGGTCGATAGCCGTCGAGTGCGCCAGCTCGGTGATCGGGTTCAAGCATGGACGCGCCCGGGTGCTGATGGCCTATACTGGCGATCACGCCGGCGAGCTGGGGCGATCGTCGTCGGTGCAGAAGCGAGAGGGCAAAGCATGTCGAACGGAATACGCACTCGACGCGACGTCTGGAAGCTCCAGCGCAACGCACAGGATCCCAGCCAATGGGACCCGACACTGCTGTGGTATGCCAGAGCTGTCGGCGCGATGAAAACTCGAGCGTCGCAAGATCCGACCAGCTGGGACTTCCAGGCTTGCATCCATGGCTACGCTCCTGATCTGGTGCAACTGAATCCGCCGCCTCCCTCGAGTGCAGACCAGAAGACGTTCTGGAACCAGTGTCAACACGGGACGTGGTACTTCCTGTCGTGGCACCGTGCCTACCTCTACTACTTCGAAAGCATCGTCATGCAAACCATACAGAGTCTGGGGGGACCCGACGACTGGGCTCTGCCTTACTGGAATTACAGCGAGTCGCTAGAAGAGGTCCCCCAGGCCCAGCAGCTGCCTCCCGAATTCATCCAGCAGACGCTACCCGGCTCGAACACGCCTAACCCACTTTTCGAACAGAACCGCGACAGGGGCAATGACGGCGAGAACGTCCCAACCAACCCAGCTGACGTGGACCTGACGACCGCTCTCCAGATCTCACCGTTTGCAGGCGTGCGAGGCGGGGATCCCGGATTCGGTGGGATGCCCACCTCGTTTCCCCACCATATCCAGGGAGACACCGAAGGTCGTCTCGAGCTACAACCGCACGACGTCATTCACGGAGACATTGGCGGTCTGATGGGGGATCCACGCACCGCCGCGCTCGATCCGATTTTCTGGTTGCACCATTCGAATATCGACCGTCTCTGGGTTGTCTGGTTGAACGGGTACGGTGGCCAGAAGCCCACCGATCCGTCTCAGTCCAGCTGGCTCTCACAGGGCTTCACCTTCCGTGACGCCACTGGCGCGACCGTCTCGATCAACGCATCCCAGATTCTGGACCCGTCCGCCGCGCCACTGGACTATCAATACGAGGACACGCAAAATCCCCTGGATGGACAGGTGGCACCTGCACCGCAACCGCAACCAGAAGTCGAAAGCCTGGCAATGACACAAGGACAAACGCCCGAAACCGTTGGCGCAACACAGTCCGAGCACGTGTTGTCGCTTCAGCCTACGACAGCTGACATACCGCTTTCCGCCCCGAGCGGG
Organism: Chloroflexota bacterium; assembly: GCA_019242065.1. The sequence continues at coordinate 1,114 of JAFAWJ010000818.1, read as the reverse complement.
CCGGCTCGCCTGGCAGCGGTTGCCCCAGGCGCGGAGCCCACGCGGCGGGTCTACGTCCATTTCGAGAACGTGACTGCCGGTGGCCGTACGAGCCCGTACGAGGTGTATTTGAATCTACCCGCGGGGGCTGATCCACGCCAGAATCAGGATCACTACCTGGGTGTGCTGCCGATGTTCGGTGTTACTGAGGCAAGCATCGCGAGCGACCAGCATCCTGGAAGTGGTCGGACGTTCACGTTGGACGCTACCAAGGTCATCGTCAAGCTCAAAGCTCGAGGTGCCTGGAACGACAACAATGTCCAAATAACACTGGTGCCGAGGTACCCGGATCGGACGCCAGAGCCGATAAAGATTGGCAGGATCAGCATCACATACGCGTGATCTGGAATGCGCGCTCGCGCCTGAGCAGCTATCGGAGCGTGGCGCGGTTGTCGAATGGGCGGCCGCTCACGTGGCAGCATCCCGAGCTATGGGTGATGGGGGTGAGCGTTGCCGCCTGGATTGCCCTGGCGTCCGTGCATGGCACCGGTTGGAATGACATGGGCATGCGTCCAAGCATGCCCATGTCACCTCCGCTTGATCAGGGTCTGCTTACGACGTGGTCGTCACAACTGATGAGCGGCACGCTCATGGTCGTAGCCATGATGCCACCACTGGTGATACCCCAGATCCGTGTCACGGCCCTGCGCAGCCTCTGGGCGCGACGCCAGCGCGCGATCACGTGTTTCCTTTTCGGCTATCTGGCCGTCTGGCTAATTGCCATGGCAGTGGCCGGGCTGCTACTGGTGCTTGTGGACGGTCACGCGTGGTCAAATGCGTCGATTGTCGGCGCCGTTGCTTTTGTGGCAGCCGGCGTCTGGCAGGTGACGCCGATGAAACGCATTGGCCTCCGCGGATGTCATCGGACAATCCCGCTTGCTCCAACCGGCTGGCAGGCAGACCGAGACTGTGTTCGCTACGGTTACGCCACCGCACGCAGCTGTTTTCTGAGCTGCTGGCTTCTGATGTTGGCGTGCGTGTTCGCGCAGCATGACTTGCTGCCCATGCTCGGCGCCGGAGGAGTGGCATTGGGGGAGCGCCTCGTCTTTCGACCGCGTCAGCTGGTGATGGCGAC
>JAFAWJ010000795.1 GCA_019242065.1 Chloroflexota bacterium | reverse complement strand
ATGTACTTGAAGGAGAACCAGCCCCGCCGCGACGCGTTCGGCTGGCCGCCTATCTGGCGGTTCGACGAAGTGGTCAAAGAGTGCCAGCTGCTTCTGGCGGCCGCCCGTGATCAGCGCGTCCCGGTGATCTACACGCGAGCCGGTGGCCGGTCCGATCGGGCCGACGCGATGCCCTCCATGCGACGACTGCTCGCCAGCCTGCCCCAGGGCGCTCCCGGCCCGCTGAGCTCGACGCCCTCGCCTATCCTCGAAGCCGTCGCTCCGCAGCCTGAGGACATCGTGCTCAACAAGCTGCGTTGGGACGCGTTTCACTTCACCGAGCTGGAGCCGATCCTGCGCAACCTCGGGGTGCAGCGGCTGATCGTGGCCGGCCTGCAGACCAACGTGTGTGTCGAGAGCACCGTCCGCAGCGCAATGATGCGCAACTTCGAAGTGGCTGTCGCCGAAGATGCCGTCTCGACCGACGGTGAGGATCTGCATTTCAACGCCCTCAACGCGATGCGTGTCCTGTATGTGGAGGTCGCGCCGTGGCGCGAGCTGATGGCGCCCGGCGCCACCTGGAGCCGGGCCTTCACCACGCCGGGCTACGGGCGATCGTGAACCACTGCTGCGCCGTGTGAACCGCGTAAACTGTCAATCTGAATCTCGTCCGGAGTACCCTGCACATGGATAGCGTCACCAGTGAAACCTATGAGCGCGACGTCGTCGCCGCCAGTCGTGAAGTGCCCATCCTGGTCGATGTGTGGGGCCCGCAATGTGGCCCGTGCATCAAAATGATGCCGATGGTGGAGCGCCTTGCCGAGGAGCACGCGGGAGCGGTCAGGTTCGTCAAGCTCGACTCGAGCCAGAATCGACGGCTCTGCGTGAACCTGGGCGTGATGGGGTTGCCAACGTTTCTGGTCTATCGGGATGGTGAGCAGGTGCAGCGCCTGACGGGTGACGACTGCACGCCGTCGGCCATCAAGCAGGTTGTCTCGCAGATCAGCGTCCTCGAGAGTTCCACCAAGGGAGATGCGTGATGCCGAATGATTCAGATATCGACTTCTATTTCGATCCAACCTGCGGATGGGCGTGGCGTACGTCGATCTGGATGCGGCGAGTCGCCGCCCAGCGGGCGCTGAACGTCACCTGGATACCGTTCAGCCTGGCCGTGGTCAACTCCCCAGAGGACTACAACAAGGACAGCCCTGGGCATGTCACCGGCGTTGCTCTCGAACGCGCCCTGGTCATGGCTCGCCGGACAGCAGGCAACGCGGCAGTCGATCGGCTCTACGTTGCATACGGGAATGTGCTCCACGGCGAGGTGAATCGACAAACGGTCCTGGAGCCCGAAGTTCAGGCGCGCTGCCTCGAGTCTGCTGGTCTTCCGAGCTCGTTGGTGGCGGACGCGCTGGCGGACCCTACGACGGAGGAGGAAATCGTCAACGACACAAAGGCCGCGATCGACAAACTTCACGTGTTCGGCGTGCCGACACTTGCGTTCCAGGACAGTGATCTGGGCTTCTTCGGTCCGGTGATCAACTGTGTCCCGGAGGGCGAAGACGCGCTGCGATTGTGGGACTTCATCCGACCGGCTCTGCGGGTGCCATTTCTGTTTGAGTTCAAGCGCACTCGCACGCGCGCCGACGCCTACGCCGCCAGCCAATACGCCGACTGATTGACGAGCGCGGAGTCAAGCGCGTATCAGCGTGTGCCTCCGCGCTGCCTGTTAGACTTTGCCAGTGAGCGATTCTGACCTCGCTACCATTCGCATCGAGTATTGCGCCGAATGCTTTGACATGCCACTTGCGGTGCGCGTGGCTCAGGACATCCTGACTGACTACGAGGACCGCATCGAGCAGCTCGTCCTGTTCCCGACCAACGGTGGGGGTTTCGACGTGAAGGTCAACGGACGCTTTGCCTTTTCGCGCGCGAGCGCGGGACGGAATGCGCAGGACGGCGAAATCGTCCGCGAGGTGGGCCACATGCTGGGCGCATGATGCGCGCTCAGCTCCGGGTCCAATCCGCGACGTTCCACGAAAACGGGTCGAACGGGCCAGCGTTTGGACCCTGAATGCCCCTGGCCTTGCCGTCGGCCGCTTTGCGATCGACCAGTGGCACATCGGCGTACGCGTTGACCACCAGATCGTTCAGGGCCTTCCAGTCGGCCGCGGCTTTATCGGGATCGGTCTCGACCGCGGCGGCATCGAACAGGGCGTTGTACTGATCGTCCTTCCACTTCAAGAAATTGGCGGCGGACCACGCGTTGGACTTTTGCGCCCAGTCGGTGCTCGGGTCCCTGGCATAGAACCGCTTCATATACAGCACCGGAAACGGTGAGTCTGGCGCGAACGTCAACATTTCGACATCCGTCGAAAAGTGGCCATACGTATCCGGATTACCGGCGTCGCTGGCGAAAAACACGCTTGCGTCGACCGACTTCAGCTCCGTCTCGACGCCGATTTTCTGCCAACCATCTTTGATGATGTCCTGCTCCTTCTGGCGGAGCGAATTCGTCGACGTCTGAAACACGACGTGCATCCGTGTGCCACCAGGTGTGACGCGGATGCCGTCGCCACCACGGGCATAGCCCGCGGCATCCAGGATCCGGTTCGCCTGGTCCAGGTCGAACTCCAACGAGGTGTTACTGGAAATCAGGTTGGTCGGAATGGTCAGGATGTTCGACGTGGCATCACCGGTCTGTCCATACAACTGCGTGGCGATGGTCGCGCGGTCGATTGCCAACGCCAGCGCCTGGCGCACCCGCTGGTCGGCGAGGAACGGATGTTGACTGTTGGGACTGCCATGCTCGCCATCGACCTCGACATTCGGGTCGGCCATGTTGAAGAAGACCTGCTCCACGCCGCCGCCGGGTGACGTCACCAGGTCGCCCTTGCCGCCGCGAAGCAATTCGTTGAGGACCTGTGCCTCGACTTGCAAATTCCAGGCGTAGTCATACTCGCCGGTCTGAAAGACTGCCCGTCCGGCCGACGTCGGATCGCCGCCACCTTTGATCGTGATCTGATCGAAGAAGGGCTTGCCGGAATCACGATAGTTCGGGTTGGCCGTCAGCGCCAGGTGATCGCCGGGACTGAAGTCCTGGACCAGATACGGACCGGTACCAAATGCCTTCAAGTTGTACGGTGCATCGCGCGCGGCGGCGCCGATCGAATTCTCCAGCGTATGCTTCGGCAGAATCGTGCCGTTGTAGCCCAGAAACGGAACGTACCAGCCACCGGTCGGCTGCTTGAACGTCAATCGGACCGTCAGCGGGTCGACCGCTTCGACGCTGTCGAGACTCGAGTAACTGCCGGCGGTCACCGCCGCGGTGTCTTTGTCGCTGACGTACTGATAGGTGAAGACCACGTCGTCGGCGGTGAAGGGCTGACCGTCGGCCCACTTGACGTTGGGCTTCAACTTGTAGGTGACGGTTTTGCCGTCGGCCGCCAGCCCACCGTTGGCGACAGATGGCACTTCCGCCGCCAGGATGGGCGAGAACACGCCGTCGGTACTGACTGTCAGCAGCGGCTCACAGCAGAAGCGCGCGGCGGCCCAGTCCTTGGCGCCTTGCGCCAGGTGGGCGTTGGTTATCGTCGGACCCTGCCACATCAAAATGCTCAGATTGCCGCCGCGTGGCGTACTGGCGGTCGAGACTCCAGTGGCCGCCGACGCCGTTGTCGGTGCCGTGACAGCCGTCGCGGCACCAGCCGTTACGGGCGCCGCTGGGGACGTGGGAGCGGTGGTCTGACTGCATGCGGCGATGAGCGTCGTCAACGATCCGGCAACCAGGCCAACGCTCAGACGACCGAGCAGGCGTCTGCGGGAAAGCTGCAGGGACATCATCCGCTCCCGAATTTCACGCTGAGGTTGTGCCCTTGGCAGCAGTCTACTCGCAATACGGCTCTCCAAGGGTCAGCATCAGCCTGTTGGCCCAGGCGAAGAACGCGCCGGCCTGCAGGACGTCCAGAAGCTCCAGGTCGCTGAAGCCTGCCTGGCGGGCGCGTGCGACGTCGGCCGGTGTCGCGCTTGACGGAGTCGACGCCAGTCCAACTGCCAGGTCGACCACCGCCTGCCAGCGGTGGTCCAGGTTGAGCGACGTACCCGGTGCCACTCCCTCGCGCAGGAGGCGATTGATGTCCTCGGTGCGTTTGCTGAGTTGTCCCGCCAGGCGCGCATGCACCGAGGCGCAATAGACGCAGCCGTTCAACCGCGAGGTCGCGGCGGCGGCGAGCTCGCGTTCTGCGCGCGGAGCACCGGCCGGAGTGTAGAAGATCCCGCGGTCGGTGGCGGTCCGCTCAGTCAGGACGCGTACGTCGCGGGCCAGCAAGCGGAAATAGGGGGAGTTGCCGCGGGTGCCCTCGAGCGCGGCGGCCTGCTCAGGCGTGGCGTCCGCCAGGTCGAGCGGCTGGAGCCAGGGTGTCCAGGCGAGCTGGTCGACCGTGAATGCGTGTGGCCGCCGCAGGTCCGCACCCGGCCGGAGGATGACCGCCGGTCTGGAGGCTGACGCCGACGGCTGAATGGTGCCGGTTGCGGTTGGCGCGAGAGGCGCCACACTGTCGGACGGCGCGGCGCCGAGCAAGCGCAGGGCCGCGAGCACGCGGACCTGGAAGCTGACAAAGGCGATGATCTGCGAGAGGGTGACGATGGCGTCGGTGGAGAGTCCGGCATCGGCCAGGGCCTGCAGGTTGTCCGGGCCAGCGCCGGCCGGTCCGGTGGCGAGCAGGTCCGCGTGCAGCACGATGGCCCGCAGACGCACGCTCTCCAGCGCGCCATCCGCACGTTCCGTCGCTGCCGCCAGGGCCGGATCCGCGCCCGCCGCGATGAGACGCTGGCGGTAGTGGGCCGCGGCGCCGGAGGCCTGGTGCTGGACCGCGACGCGCAGTGCGGCGACAAAGCGCTCGATGGCGCTCAGGGCAGCGGTGTCGTCGGACTCGAACAGCGCGGCATAGCTGCCCTGGGTATGCGCGCGCGCGTCGGGTCGCTGGGCACGCAGTTCGTCCAGGGCG
>JAFAWJ010000229.1 GCA_019242065.1 Chloroflexota bacterium | reverse complement strand
CCAAAACTTGTGGCATTGCACCTCTGGGCTCCTCTGGCAACCATTTGCAGGCGTCGCCAGCACTGGGCCAGCGGAATGACTTGGGGTCGAGCGACCTGCGTCCCAGAGTGGTTTAGCAGAACGAACGCGGTCGCCTCGAAAGGCGGTGTCCTCGAAAATGGGCAAAACGCCGCGGCTGCGCCTGTGCCGGCAGATAGCGGGGCATGCTCAGAGCTTAGCAGCCGTGACGCCGGACACCGTTGGAGGGCCATTCCGCTGGGCCGGGCAGGCGGCATACCGTGGGTGTACGTGCGAGGGACGGTGGCTGGTGGCCTCGTGCGTCATGCTAAGAACAGAGTTCCGGAATCGCCGGGCCCGGTGTCAGGCTGCATTAGCCAGGGGCGTGACGAGTTCTGGTTGGAGGAGTGGATCGCGCAGACGACGCTCGAGGTCCTGCCTGGTGAGGCGCCAGACGAACGGCCTGCCAAGAGCGGAGTAGCGTTTGCCGAAGGCGATGAGACGCTCGATCAACTCGTCGAGGCTCGCGCAGTCATTGGGACTGAGCACCTCGCGCTGAATGATCGAAAAGTAGATCTCAACCTGATTGAGCCAACTCGCATGCACGGGTGTATGCACCATGACAACGCGCGGATGACGCTCACGCAGCTATGTGCGTTGCCAGATTGCAGGATGCCGGACTTGTCCTTAGCGCCCAGATCGGCGGGATGCCCCAGACCTCGGCCACATAGCGCACCAGGCTCTCGGAGCAGTGCGTGTTGAGCGGCGGCTCAGGTGCTTGCCGCCGCGCGATTGCCGACCCCGGTCATGAGCGGCTCGCGAGTGCGTCGGGGGACCTGGCCGCAAGCCTCGAGGTAGGCATCCAGCGCCTCTGCAACGTCCTGCGCAGATAGATCAGCCGATCGAGGCCTCCACCGCGGACGCTCAGCCGCCGCTGCTGTGCATTTGCCAAGGCACCGCCACAACCGACAGGTGCTTGTCTGTCCCCCACCATGTCGAGTGAAAACGACCGTCTCAGACGGCCAACTTTTGCCCGTCGCTCGCTCCTCGACGTCATGCGACGCCTGACAGCCAGCCGAGGGCCGCGCCGGCTACGGCACCGACGATTACAACCTGCCAGGGCGGCCGCTTCCAGACCGTCAGGAGTGCGAACGCGACCAAAACGACCCCGAAGTCCGAAGGCTCATGGACCGTTTGTGTCCAGATGGTCAGGTACAACGCGGCCAGCAGGATGCCTACCACGCACGCGTTGATCCCGCTCAAGGCCCGTTGAAATGCCGAGTGCTGCCGAAACAGGTTCCAGAAAGGCAGCGAAGCGTAGACGAGTAGGGCGCCGGGTAAGAAGATGGCCACCATGGCAATGGCAACACCTTCCACGCCGTTCGGTGACGGAACGCGCACCGCGCCCAGAAACGCCGAGAAAGTGAAGAGCGGGCCGGGCACTGCCTGGGCAGCGCCATAGCCCGCCAGGAAGACGTCGTTCGTGATCCAGCCCGGTGGAACCACGACCGCCTGAAGGAGTGGCAGGACCACGTGCCCGCCGCCGAAGACCAGCGCACCCGAGAGATAAAAGCCCTTGAACAGGGCGAGCGCGCCATCGGGGCTCGTCGCGGCAAAAAGGGCGAGTACTGGCAGCCCGATCAGCAGGACAAAGAACAGAGTCCAGGCCGTGGCGCCAAAGCGGCGTGAGATCGGCACGCCAACATGTGGATGCAAGCCCGCGGCGGCTGGAGCCAGGAACCGCCAGCCGACGAGTCCAGCCAGGACAATGACTGCCAACTGCCCCACCGACGACGGGACAAATAGCAGGACGATGGTGGTGACAATGGCGATTGCCATGCGCAGCTCATCGGTGAGGAACTGACGAGCCATGCCCCATACGGCCTGAGCCACCACCGCGACTGCCACCAGCTGTAGACCGTGGACCCAGGGTGCGTTGGCCAGGTTGTACCGCTGCATGCCATAAGCGAACAGCGTCAGTGCAACCGCCGAGGGGAGCGTGAAGCCCAGCCAGGCTGCCAGACCGCCCAGCTTCCCCGCGCGCAGGATTCCGATGCTGATCCCGAGCTCGCTCCTGGTCGGCCCAGGTAGAAACTGGAACAGGGCTATCAGGTCGGCGTAGGTCGTCTCGTCTACCCATCGACGTCGGAGGACGTACTCGTCGCGAAAGTAGCCCAGATGCGCGATGGGGCCGCCGAAGCAGCTGATGCCAAGTCGAAAGGCCACTCCGAGTACCTCCCAGAAGGAGCCGCGCGGGCCGGCCGCGGCCGCAGCAGGTGCTGCCTCAGCTGGCGGCGCGGCCACACCACCATCACCAGCCATGTCGATCCGCCGAATCGAGCCTCGATGTGGGCGTACCGCCGTGCATCGACAAAACGGCTCAGCGTGCAGCCGGTTGGAACAACTCAACCGGGTTGCCGGATGGATCCTCCAGCAGAATCTGCTTGTAGCCTGGGCCGGTCACGACGACGTTGCTGAACTTCAGACCTGCGCTCCGCAGCTGAGCCACCTCCGCATCGATATCTTGGCCAGGATGAATGCGATTCCACCCGCCAGGACCGGGCTTCTGACCGTCGGACGTTGGACGTCCAGCGGAGCTCGTGTCGCCACTCAGAAGCACGCGAAGGTTGCCACGCATGACGTCGGCGAAGGCCGGCGAGGCGTTCGTCAGAAGTCCGAAGCCGAGGTGCTGGGTATACAAGCTGATCGCGACGGGAACATCATCGACCATGTAGCGGACGTTAATGGTGTCGGTAGCTTGAGTCATCGAGCTTTACCTCCTTTTCGCGAATGACGTACAGCAAAAACAAAAGGCGCATTTCGAGTTCAACAGCCAGACGCTCGAAGGCCGCGGGACCTTCCAGCGCCGGGTCGGTGATGCTCCAGTGGATGGTCCGCGGGTGCCCCGGAACCTCTGGACACACCTCGCGCATGCGATCGCACAACGTGATGACAAAGTCGAACTGTTGCGTCACGAACTCTTGCAGCGGCTTGGCGAGGCGGCCGCGACGATCAATGCCACGTTTGCGCATGACGCGTATCGCCTGCGGCTGGAGGGCTTTGGGATGGCTGCCAGCACTGCATGCCTCAGGGTTCCATGCGACAGGTGCTGAAGCAGGCCTTCGGCCGTCTGCGAGCGCGCACTATTGTCCGTGCACAGAAACAACACGCGTACGGACCGGTCAACGCTGCCGTCGCCCGCGGCCGACGCTGGAACCAGCCGCAGCCCCGGATGGAGCAGCCCGCCCGCGGAGCCAAGTAGCTCGCTGCAGCGCGCCAGCTCGAGTCGGTAGTAGGCGTCGCGGCCGTCGGCTGAGCTGCGGCCTGCCGACACCAGGCGCGCGGCTCGCAGCTGGCCGAGGTGCTAGGAGACCAGGTTTTGAGGTTGCCTGGCCAGCTGACGCTGGTGGTCAGCACGAGCGTCAGACTCGCATCGATGACGAGGACTCGCTCCAGGCGTAGCCCACGGAGATGAGGCAAAGCCGCTGCAAAAGCGCCGGAAGTGCACCGGACACTCTACCGGCTCCCCACCCTCAGCTTCACCGGAATCGAGCAAGAGCCAGAAACCGTGCCAATGAGCTCCGAAGATTACACCCAACGGCAACCCTTCGCAGTCTCTTGCAAGTGTGTTACAGCGTCGTTGCCGTTAACCTGGTGATCGGGTTGATGGCGGCGTGTGATTCGCTCGCGAGCATGGCCTGTACAGGCGGCACTGATCGTACGTATGCACGGTGTATGGTCGGTTGTCTCCCGCTTCGAGCAACTGGAGTCGCTCGTAATCATTGCGTCGCTGGTATCCATGCATCGCTTCACGCGCACTCCGCGACGACCCAGGTCAGGCGTACGTCTCTGCGGCCGATGACGCCGGCCAGCGACGTCATCGGACAATCTTGGCTCGCACGCACCCCGCCGTACGTGTGGCACCGTTCAGTGTATGATCGCGACTTGCGACGCAGGGCGGTGCGCTGAAGGAGAGGTTCGAATGCAATATTTGAGGCGGCGTGCGGCTCTCAAAGTTGTTGTTGTCGGTATGGGTGCAGGCTTGCTGGCGGCGTGCAGCGGGACAGCGCCACCAGCCAACTCGGTGGCGCAACAGCCCGCGCCATCACCCACGCCAGCATCGCCCGCTACAACGCCGGGGTCCGTGACGGCTTCTCCAGGGGTAGCCGGCGCCGCCGCGAGCCCGTCGGCAGCGTCTCCGAGCCCGGCGGCGGCAGCGGCGGGAGCGATTGCCGACCTCGACGCCGGGAACCCTGGGGCAGCAGCGGCCAAGGCCGGGACCCCCAAGTACGGCGGCTCGATCATCACGGGTCAGGTAGGCGACCTGGTCACTACCGACGGCGCATCGTACTCACCGATCACCAATAACGGTATCGGCCAGGTGTACGACGAGCTCATCAACTATGGCGACCACCTCGAGATCCAGCCTCGCCTGGCCGAAAGCTGGGAGTTCAGCAGCGATAACAAGCAGATCAAGCTGAACCTGCGCCAGGGTGTGCTGTTCCACGACGGACGCGAGTTCACCAGCGACGACGTGAAATACAACATGCTCCGCGTGCGCGACCCGAAGCGCAACACCTTCGCGCAGACGGCCGCCGTGGGGAGCGCGTGGTGGACGAACATCGATACTCCCGACAAGTACACCATCATCCTGACGTCGGAGATGCCGCACCCAGGCGTCTTCGACTTCCTGCAGTACATGCGCATCCTCGATCCTAAATCGATTGAGGCCAACGAGGCGGGTGACAAGCAGAGTCTCAACGGCACAGGACCCTACAAGTTCGTGGAGTGGGTCTCGGGCGACCACATTTCTTGGGTCAAGAATCCGAACTACTGGCAGCAGGGCGTGCCGTATATCGATAACTTCCGCACGAACATTTTCCGCGACCAGCAGGCAATGATCAGTGCGCTGGAAGCAGGCGTGATCCAGGTCGTGGACCTGGCCGCGATCCCGGATGCGGTGCGGTTGCAGGGCGACAACTCCTACAACGTCTACTACACGAACATGATCGGGCAGTTCTTCCACGCGTATTTCAACTGCTCCAAGCCGCCCTTTGACAACAAACTGGTGCGTCAGGCGGTCGGGTACGCGATCGATAAGCAGCGCGTCACCGACACGGTGTTCAAAAGCTTCACCGGGCCGCCCATCAGCCTGCCCTGGACCACGGCCTCGCCGGCCTTCGACGACGCCAAGAACAGCCACTATACGTTCGACCTCGACAAGGCTAAATCGGTGCTCGCCCAGGCTGGCGTCTCGAACCTGACGTTCGATCTGGGCTATGCGACAGCCGGCTATTCAGCCGAATACGCCGCGTGGGCACAGATTATCCAGTCAGATCTGGCAACCATCGGCGTCACGGTCAATCTCGTGCCGCAAGACGGGGCAGTTTTCACGCAGGGCGGCACGGGCGATCCGCCGCAGTTTCAGGGCATGCGACTGAGCGCCGGTGCGTTTGCCCAGCTGTATGAGGCCGGCTCTGAGATGGCGGTCAGTCGCACCTACGGTGCGACGAGCAACGCCTCCGGGTTTTACGACGACACGTGGAAACAGCTGACCACCCAGGTGCAGACGGAGCCAGATCCAGCCAAGCGCAAAGCCTTGTACGGTCAGATCAACGACTTCATCCTCGATGCCGCGTTCGATCTCCCTACCACGCGTTACCCCGACATCGTGGTGATGAAGTCGAACGTCAACGGGCTGTTCTACGAAACCCAGACCGATTGGACAATCCGCAATACCTGGCTCTCGTAAGGGAGTCGGCCTGTCGACACTACACTTTGCGGGCTGGGAAATGTACCACCTGAAGGGTTCGCCAGCTGATCCGAATCGACTCTACGCCTCCCAGTCCAACAGCTGGTTCGGTCACTTGATCCAGCGCTCCGACGATGGTGGCGAGACCTGGCAGCCGGTCGGCAACCGGTTCGAGTACGCCGGCGTGCCGGGCACGCCTCGCCCGTGGGAATTCAAACACGTCCGGCATCTCGAGCCCTCACTCGAGGATCCGGACACCACCACGCGGGGGTCGAGGACGGCGCGCTGTTTCGCTCGGCAGATGGCGGACGGACGTGGGAAGAGCTGCGCGGTCTCCGCGAGCACGGCTCTGGCCCGAACTGGCAGCCCGGTGCCGGCGGTCTGTGTTTGCACACGATCATCCTGGACCGTAGCCAGCCGGAGCGGATCTTCATCGCGATTTCGGCGGCGGGTGCCTTCCGATCGAACGACGGCGGCCACACGTGGCTACCTATCAACCGAGGGCTGCATTCGGAGGGAATCCCGGATCCAGACGCCGAAGTAGGGCACTGTGTGCACCACATTGCGATGAATCCCGCGCGTCCGGGCACCCTGTTCATGCAGAAGCATTGGGATGTCATGCGCAGCGATGACGCGGGATCCTCCTGGCGGGAAATCAGCGGCAATCTGCC
>JAFAWJ010000180.1 GCA_019242065.1 Chloroflexota bacterium | reverse complement strand
GCGGTAAGCTCATCAAAGACTACGAAACCGACGAGTTCAAACAGGCCGTCAGTTTCGCTCGCGATCTCTGGTCCGCCGGGCTGTACCACCCGAACACGCCGTCGTATGGTGGCAGTGGAAATCCGGACTATGCGGCCGGCCGTTTTGCGGTGCAGATCAGCGTCTGGGGTCAGTACATCCAGAACTGGGACCTGCTCGCTTCGGTCAACCCCAACGGCAAGACGTATCCGATGCATCCCTTCGCCGCGGATGGCGGCACGCCGGTGTATCTGGCGGGCAACGGCAACTTCGGCGTGACGTTCATCAAACAGCAGCCATCCCCGGACCGTGTCAAAATGCTGTTGCGCGTCGCAAATTTCTTTGCAGCCCCATTCGGCTCGCAAGAGTGGCTGCTAAATTACTACGGCGTCAAAGATACGGATTACAAATTCGACGACTCCGGTACACCGGTTGCAACTGACCAGGGCCGCGCCGAGCTGACCGCCACCTGGCGCTATATCACCTCGCCGCCTTACGCTCTGTTCGATAGCGTCAGGTCCCAGGAGTTCGCGACGGTAACCCACACAGCGGAACAGGCCATGCTGGCGGTGGTGCAGTTCGATCCGACGCTGGGTCTCCAATCGGCGTCCGCCTTCCAACTCGGTATTCCGGCGCAGACGACGCTGTACGCCGGAGTCCAGGACATCGTGCTCGGCCGTCGGCCGCTGTCGGATCTTGATGGATTGGTCGCCGATTGGCGCAATGCGGCCGGTGAGAAGATGCGCGGTGAGTACATGGATGCGCTCGCCGCGACAAAGAAATGAGGCAATCGTGACACGTATTTGCGAAGGTCGCGTCGTCATTGTCACGGGCGCGGGTCGTGGTCTCGGGCGGGCGCACGCGCTCGAATTTGCTCGGCAGGGCGCCAGGGTCGTCGTGAACGACCTGGGCGCCGAGTTGGACGGCACCGGTTCCTCGACTGGCCCGGCCGGGGAGGTGGTGGACGAGATCCGCCAAATGGGTGGCGAGGCGATCGCCAACGGAGAGGACATCTCCGAGTGGGACGGAGCCGAACGAGCGATCAAAAGCGCCGTCGACACGTTCGGCGACCTGCACGCGGTCGTCAACAACGCCGGAATCCTTCGGGACCGCATGCTGGTCAACATGAGCCTGCAGGAGTGGGACGCGGTCATCAAGGTCCACCTGCGGGGCACGTTCTGCATGAGTCAGCAGGCTGCGGCACGCTGGCGCGAGCAATCCAAGACGGGCACGCCCGCGGATGGCCGCATCATCAACACCACGTCGCCAACCGGGCTGTACGGTAACGTCGGTCAGACGAACTACGGAGCCGCAAAAGCCGGCATCGCGATGTTCACAATGATCGCCGCCGACGAAGTGGGACGCTACGGTGTGACGGTCAACTGCATCTGTCCATCTGCTCGTACGCGCATGACCGAAACGATCGTGCGGCGGCCTTCGTCGGCGACGCGTCAGCCTGAAGACGGTTTCGACTCGGCCGATCCGGCGAATGTCTCGCCGTTGGTGGTATGGCTGGCAAGCTCCGAGGCCAGCGACGTCACCGGCCGCGTATTCAATGTGCGCGGCGGCCGGATCAGCGTCGCCGAGCCATGGATCGCGGGCCCGGAACTCACTCAGGATGCACGGTGGGACCCCGCCCAACTCGGGCCGGTCGTGCACGATCTGGTCAGTCAGGCGCGCGGTCGGGTCGACATGTCAGGGCACCCACGCATGCCAGCCGCAACCGAGGCGCGTTGAAGTGGTTTGGCAATCCGCGATCGACGTGAGCAGGCTGGTCGCGATCGACGTCCATGTGCACGCCGGCCGATCCGCGGCTGCTCCGGCTGCTGAGACAGGTCCCACGCGCGACGACACGCTGGCTCGCAGCACTCAACGTATGGGCGTGCGTGGCCAGACGCCAGATGAAACGGCGTCGTACTACCGTGAGCGCAAGATGGCCTGCTGTATGTGGGGCGTCGATGTTGGCGGGAGCCGGGGTGGGCGGCCGGGTTCCGTCAGCAACGATGAGATGCCGATCATCATGGCTCACCCGTCGTTCCCATGGCAGGAAGAGGCCTGGCGATCGCGGTGCATAAGTCGCAGGTCTACATCGATCTGTCGGGATGGTCGCCGAAGTACTTCCCGCCGCAGCTGGTCCAGTACGCCAACACCCCTCTCAAGAACAAGGTCCTGTTCGGTTCGGATCACCCGATGATCACGAGCGATCCTTGGATGCAGGATTTCGAAGGTGCTGGCTTTCGAGACGAGGTCAAGCCGTTGCTGTTCGAAGACAACGCGGCCAGACTGCTTGGACTTACGGTGTGAGCGCCAGGAACTTCTGGCAACGTGCCGAGCGCGAGCCGGATCGTGTGGCGGTGGTTGAAGCCGATGGTCGCGAAATTCGCGCTGGTCAATTGCTCGGAAGCGCCAATCAACTGGTGCACGCGTTGCGACAGCTGGGACTCAAACGCGGCGATTCGATCGCGGCGGTACTCCCGAATTCGGTGGAGGCCTTCGAGGTCTACCTGGCCATGCAGCAGGCAGGCTGGTACCTGACCCCGGTCAATTTTCACCTGGTAGGCCCGGAGGTCGCGTACATCCTTCAGGATTGTGAAGCGAAAGTGTTGATTGCGCACGAGCGCTTTGCTGAGGCGTCTACAGCCGCCCTGCAGGAGCTTGGAGCCGCCCAGCCGCGCGCGTTCGCCGTCGGACACATTCCCGGCTTCGAGTCGTACGCCGATCTCAAAGCCGCGCAGCCTTCGACCATACCTGAGAATCGCTCGCTCGGCATCATCATGAATTACACCTCGGGCACCACTGGCCGACCCAAGGGTGTTCGCCGCAGATTACCGGAAGGTGCCCCGGAGGACGCCGAATTGCGCAGCGGCCTGCTGGGGTACCGCGTCAGTCCGGACGAGACTGACAACGTGCACCTGCTCGCGTGCCCCTGGTACCACACGGCGCCGATGGTCATGGCCGGACCGTCCGTGCACATGGGACATCCCCTTGTCATCATGGACCGCTTCGATGCCGAGTCGTGCCTGGCGCTGATCGACCAGCGCCGCGTGACGATTACGCATCTCGTGCCAACCCAATTCGTGCGGCTGCTCGGCCTGTCAGAGGACGTCAAGCAGCGTTACGATGTCTCGTCGATGCGCCACGGCATCCACGGCGCTGCGCCGATCGCGCCAGACATCAAACGCCGCATGATCGAGTGGTGGGGTCCGGTGCTAGAGGAGTACTACGCCTCGACGGAGGGTGTTGGCGGGACCGTCATCTTTTCGGATGAATGGCTTGCCAGGCCAGGCTCCGTGGGCAAGCCCCGCCAGGGTTCGGAGCTCGTCATCATGGACGACGAAGGCAACATCTTGCCGCCTGGCCAGGTCGGCACGATCTACAGCTACAACCCCAATCGCGAGCTGTTCCAGTACTTCAAAGACTCGGAGAAGACCCAGCAATCTCGTCGTGGAAAGTACGCGACCGTGGGCGACATGGGCTATCTGGACGAGGACGGTTACCTGTATCTGAGCGACCGCAAGGCGGACATGATCATCTCCGGTGGAGTAAACATCTACCCGGCTGAGATCGAGGCGGCGTTGATCTCACATCCGAAAGTTGCCGACGTGGCCGTCTTCGGCATTCCGAACGATGAGTGGGGCGAAGAGGTCAAAGCAGTGGTCGAACCGGCGCAGGGGGTGCAGGCATCTGACACACTGGTGCAGGAGTTGATCGGGTTTCTCGCCAGCCGAATCGCCAAATTTAAGCTGCCGCGCAGCATCGATTTCACGGATGCGCTTCCTCGCGATCCAAACGGAAAACTCTACAAACGCAAGCTTCGTGAGGCCTACTGGGCTGGCCGGCAGCGAGCGATCTGAAACGGAGACTTCGACATGTTGAGCAAGATTGACAACGACACCGTCTGCCGCGTTGGACCTGGCACGCCGATGGGCCAATTGATGCGAGAATACTGGCTGCCCGCGCAGCTCGCATCCGAAATCCCGACACCGGACAGCGATCCGGTGCGCGTCGTGCTCCTGGGGGAAAAACTCATCGCCTTCCGCGATACGAACGGCAAGCCTGGTCTGATCCAGAACCACTGCCCACATCGCGGCGCCTCACTCTTCTTCGGCCGCAACGAAGAAGCTGGCCTACGTTGCGTGTACCACGGCTGGAAATTCGCCGTCGACGGCACGTGCGTCGACATGCCGAACGAACCGGCCGAGTCAGACTTCAAGTCCAAGGTCAAAGCCGTGGCGTATCCGTGCGTGGAGCGAAATGGGCTGATCTGGACGTATATGGGTGAGCGCCAGACTCCACCCCCGTTGCCGGACCTTGAAGCGAACAACCTCCCCGAAGGTGAGTATGCCGTCACCGCGATCCAGCGCGAATGCAACTACCTGCAAGGACTGGAGGGTGACATCGACACCAGTCACTTCAGCTTCCTGCATTTCGGCGCGGCCGAGGCCGATTCTGCACACCCTGGCACGTTCCAGTACTACACGCTTAGCCACCGCGCACCGCGTTATCAAGTGGTGGATACCGAATTCGGCTGCATGTACTCGGCGTTCCGTCCGGCCGAAGCAGCACACCTGTACCACCGCATCGGATTATTCCTGCTTCCGTTCTGGACGATGATCCCGACCGGTGTCCTGGGCAACCAGATTATTGCCCGCGGCTGGGTGCCAATGGACGATGAGCACACCATGTTCTTCAACCTTACGCCGAAGGCGCGCGGCGTTCAGCGGGCCACAGCACCAGGCATGGAGCTCCATCCCAATACGACCGACTGGTACGGTCGCTTCCGCATGGTGTCGGATAGCAACAACGACTACCGCATCGATCGCGAGTGGCAGCG
>JAFAWJ010000021.1 GCA_019242065.1 Chloroflexota bacterium | reverse complement strand
TCGCGCTGTTCGCCGGCGGGCACGTGCTCCTGGAGGGCGTACCCGGACTCGGCAAGACGCTGCTGGTGCGCACCCTGGGTGAGACGCTCTCCCTGCGCTTCAGCCGCATCCAGTTCACGCCTGACCTCATGCCTGCCGACATCATCGGCACCACCATCGTCAGCGAGGACCTCGACGGTCGGCGTGCCCTGCGTTTTCAGGCGGGTCCCGTCTTCGCCAACCTCGTCCTCGCCGACGAGATCAACCGCGCCACGCCCAAAACCCAGTCCGCTTTGCTCGAAGCCATGCAGGAACAGACCGTCAGCGTCGGCGAGGCCACCCGTCCCCTGCCGCGTCCCTTCTTCGTCCTGGCGACTCAGAACCCGCTCGAGATGGAAGGCACCTATCCCCTGCCCGAGGCCCAGCTGGATCGCTTCATGTTCAAGGTCCAGGTGCCGTTCCCACGCCACGCCGACCTCGAGCAGATCCTGCTGCGCACGATTCGGCCCGACGACGGACAGCCGCCGATCGCGGTGGCCGGCGCCGACGACGTGCTGCGCATGCTGCGCGTCACCCGCGAGGTCGTGATCGCGCCCCACCTGGTCACGTATGCAGTACGCATCATCCTGGCGACGCATCCGAAGGAAGCCGCCTCGCCACCTGTCGTGCGTCAGTACGTTCGGCACGGCGCCAGCCCGCGCGGACTGCAGTCACTGGTCGCGGGTGCCCAGGTTCGCGCATTGCTCGAGGACCGCTTCAACGTCTCACGCGAGGACCTGCAGGACGTTGCCCTGCCCGCCTTGCGGCATCGACTCATTCTCGGCTTCGAGGCCCAGGCCGACGGCGTGACGTCGGATCGCGTGGTGAACGACGTGCTGGCTGGCGTGCCCTTTCCACGCCCATAGACGACTTCCCGTGTGAACCAGCCTGCCGCTTCCCGCGAGCCGCTGTTCGACCCGGCCTTCGTGCGGACGCTCGAGTCCGTCACGCTGGCCGGTCGCCGCATCCCGTCCGGCCAGGCGGCTGGGCAGTGGCGTTCGCGGACCAGTGGCTCCTCGGTCGAGTTCTCCGACTATCGGACCTATGCCCCGGGCGACGAGTTTCGGCGTATCGACTGGAACGCCTACGCCCGACTCGAGCGCCTGTTCGTGCGGCTCTATCGTGCTGAAGAAGACCTGGCGCTGTCCATCGTGCTGGATGCCTCGGCGTCGATGGGCTGGGGCAAACCGTCCAAGCTGCGCCTCGGCGCTCAGTTGGCCGGCGCCCTTGCCTTTGTCGCACTGCAAAACGGCGACCGCGTCGACCTCGCCGCCTGCCGCGACGGTGGCATCGCTCAGCGGCTCACCAACCTGCGCGGCAAGGCCGCGGCCTGGGCCGCCTGGCGACGGCTCGAACAACTGGAGAGCAACGGCAACACGGACCTGAATGCCGCGCTCGGCGCGTGCGCCGGCCAGCTACGCGGGGCAGGCATGAGCGTCGTTATTTCCGACCTGTTTTCGCCAAGCGGCTACCAGCACGGGATCGATGCCCTGCTGGCTCGTCGCCAGGATGTCCTGCTGATGCATGTGCTGGCACCCGACGAGCTGCAACCGCCTGCCGATCTGCTCGGCGAATGGCGATTGACAGACGCCGAGCCAGCACTGCCGCTGGAGGCGACGATCACGCCCGGCGTCATGCGCGCCTACCGCCGCCTGCTGCGCGCGTTCGTGGACGAAACGAGCGAGTTTTGCCGACGACGTGGCATCACCTACGTCCAGGTTGGCAGCGACCTCAGTGTCACAGAAATCGTCCTCCGCACATTTCGCAGTCTCGGAATCGTCGTGTGACGCCTCCTGTGACGGTTCGCGTGACGCCCTGTGCGGAAAACTGACTCGCCATGACTGACAGGGTCGACGAGTGATGGGCTTCCTGGCACCGGGCGTCTTCATCCTCGGCGCCGCGCTGCTGGCGGCCATTCTGGCGACCTATCTCCTGCGCCCGCGACGCCCGGTGCGACGTGTCTCCAGCACGTTTCTCTGGCTGGCTGCCCTGCACCAGCTGGAAGCCCAGCGGCCGTGGCGACGTGTGCCACCCAGCCTGCTGCTTCTGCTGCAGATCGCCGCGCTGGCGGCCCTGATCGGCGCGGTCGCGCGACCGTTTGTCATGACGACGCAGTCGACGGGCGCGTTCACGATCGCGCTGCTGGACGGGTCGGCCTCGATGCAGGCCACCGACGTCAAGCCGTCCCGTTTCGAGGTCGCTCGCGATCGTGTCAGCCAGATGATCTCGGGCCTCGAACCCGCGCAGCAGTTGGCGATCGTCAGCCTGGACGATCAGCCGCACGTCATCGCCCAACCAACCAGCGATCAGGCGCTGCTTGCCCGCGAGCTGGCCACCGCGCAACCGACGGCACAGGCAGCCAACCTGGCCGCCGCGCTCTCCGTCGCCGGGTCGCTGGCCGACGGACATGCCGACGCGCAAATCGTGGTCGTCGCCGACGGCTCCCTTGATCACTCTCAAGTGCCGCCGAACTTCGCGGTGCCCGTGCGCTACGTGGGTGTCGGCTCAGCAACGCCGAACAATCTGGCCGTTGCGGGCCTGACCACCCGCGTGACCGACGGTCGGCTGAGCGCACTGGCGCGCGTGGTCAACCACGGCTCGCAGAGCGTCACCGCCACCCTGACACTCAAGGTCGACGGCAATCGCTTCGACGCCCAATCGCTCACCCTTGCGCCCAACGCCACGGCCAACCAGGAGTGGGACGACCTGCCCGCGGCGGCTCACACCCTCGAGGCCAGCCTGGATCAGTCGGACGACTTCGCACTGGACAACGCTGCGTGGGCGGTAGTCGGCGGTGACCGTCCGACGCGGGTGCTGCTGGTCAGCGACGGCAATGTCTTCGTCGAGCGCGCCCTGGACCTGCGCTCGGGCACGCAGGTGACACGTGTCAGTCCCGGTGACTACACGCCGCCCAATCAGGACCAGGCGTACGACCTGATCGTGCTCGACGGGTTCGTACCCCCCAGTCTGCCCGCGGGCGCCAGCGTCCTGCTGCTGCATCCACCGCCTGACAACGGATTGCTGACGGTGGGGACCGACACGAACGTCTCGGCGATCAGCGCGGCGCGCCAGGCGGATCCGCTGCTTGGCGACGTCAGCCTCGACGGCACACACATCAGCCAGTCGCGGCGACTCAGCCCGCCGTCGTGGGCTGACACGGTGCTGACCTCGCCCGAAACCCCGCTGCTCCTGGTCGGCGAGCAGGGCGGGCGACGGATCGGCGTCGTCGGCTTCGACGTCCACCAGTCAGATTTTCCACTCTTGCCCGGCTTTCCCGTGCTGATGCAGCACCTGCTGGACTGGCTCGTGCCGCAGGCCAGCACGGCCACGCCGGTGGTACAGGTCGGCGAGGCGGTGTCGCTGGCGCCGCTGCCTGAGAGCGTCAGTCTGGACGTGGTGACCCCGGACGGCCAGCGGCTGCAGATGGGGCCGCCATTTCCGATACCGGCCTTCACGGCGACGACTGCCCCCGGCCTGTACGAGGTCATCCAGCAGGACGCCGCTGGCCGGCAGACG
>JAFAWJ010001120.1 GCA_019242065.1 Chloroflexota bacterium | reverse complement strand
GGCTCGCCATGCGGCGGGAGATGTGGCCGCCCGGCAACGGGCCGACGGGTATGAGCCCAACACATCAGTGCAAATCGAGGACGGCCGAGAGACGCGGCGCGACGGGTGCCACGGCGGTGCACGCGAACCGCAGCCAAACCCTGGACGTCGTGCCGCCGATCCAACATCGACGACGAGTGGCATCGAGCACTTCAAGCCAGAGCCAACGAGTAGCATTCAATCGCCTTGTTGGCCCGCCACTTCGTCGTCTTGTCGTTCACCTGCCTCGGACTGGTCGTCCTCGCAGCGTTGGCGTGTAGCGCGCCGGTCGATACCGGACCCGGATCGCCCGCCGCGGCGGCCACGGACGTGCGGCACACCGAGGTGGCCCGCGTCCAGATCATCATCTCCAATCCTTCGACCCCTACCCCGACACCAGCGGCGACGGATACGCCGACGCCGACCTGCCCGAACGCCATCTGGTGGAACGACGCGCGCACGCACGTCGGCGAGGTGCGCAGCGTCCAGGGCACCCTGGTGGCGACGCGCGCGGCTCCAGCTGGCGGCCAGCTCCTCGAAGTCGGGCTGCCGTACCCGGATCCGCTGGGCCTGGCGATCGTCCTCGGCTCGGGCGACGCCTCGGCGCTGGCTGGCAAGTCGGTGTGCGCCACGGGCCAGATCCGCATGCTGGAAGGGCGACCCACCCTGCAACTGCAGGACGCAACAGGCGTCAAGCTGGTTGATTAGCCGAGTGGCGGCCACCAGCGATCGGGCCGAAGCCGAGTATTCGCACGCGCGCATCGCCCACTGGGATGGCGTGGCGCGGCAGCTGGACCAACGGCGAGACTTCTCGGGCGCCTACCACCGGCGACTGGTCGAAGTCTATCGATCGGTCGTCGCCCCCAACCAGCGCGTGCTGGAGATCGGCTGCGGCCAGGGCGACTTGCTGGCGGCCCTGGAGCCGAGTGTCGGTCTGGGGATCGACTTCTCGGTCGAGATGTTGCGCCGCGCCGCCCGGCGGCACCCGCAGCTGCGCTTCGTGCAGGCGGACGCGCATGCGCTCGACCTGGACGGACAGATGTTTGACGTGATTGTGCTCTCGGACGTCGTCAACGATCTGTGGGACGTCGAAGTCGCCCTGCGACGGCTTGCCCCCGTCACGCGACCCAGCACCCGCGTGGTGCTCAACTTCTACAGTCGCGTGTGGGAGATCCCGCTCGATCTCACGCGCTCGCTGGGCCTGAGCAAGCCGCTGCTCGAGCAGAACTGGCTGACTGTCGAGGACATCGACAACCTGCTGCGACTCGCCAGCTTCGAGGTCACGCGCCACTGGGACGAGATCCTGTTGCCAGTCTCGGCGGCGGGTCTCGAGAACATCGCCAATCGGGTGCTGGCGCGCCTGTGGCCGCTCGACCAGGCGGCGCTTACCCACTTCGTCGTGGCGCGCCCGTCACCCCCGGCGGCGCCGACGCCGGACGGCAGCGCACGCGCGCCACGGGTCTCGGTCATCGTGCCAGCGCGCAACGAGAGCGGCAACATCAAGGCCATTTTCGAGCGCACTCCCGAGATGGGTGGCGGTACGGAGCTGGTTTTCGTCGAGGGCCACTCGTCGGACGCGACCTTCGAGACGATTCAGGCTGAGGTCGCCAGACATCCGCAACGCTGCTGCCAGGTCATGCGCCAGACGGGTAAAGGCAAAGGCGACGCCGTGCGCCTGGGTTTCGAACGGGCCACCGGCGACGTGTTGATGATCCTGGATGCCGACCTGACCGTCGCCCCCGAGGACCTGCCGCGTTTCCTGGACGCGCTGTACTCCGGTAAAGGCGAGCTGATCAATGGGGTGCGGCTGGTGTACCCGATGCAGCGCCAGGCGATGCGTCTGCTCAATCTGCTCGGCAACAAGTTCTTCAGCGTCGCCTTTTCGTGGCTGCTGGGGCAGTCGATCAAGGACACGTTGTGTGGCACCAAGGTGCTGTGGGCCGCCGATTATCGCCGCATCGCCGAGCAGCGGCAGTACTTTGGCGACTTCGATCCGTTTGGCGACTTCGACCTGTTGTTTGGCGCGGCGCGCCTGAACCTCAAGATCGTCGACATGCCGATTCGCTATCGGGAGCGCACGTACGGCACGACCAACATCCAGCGCTGGCGCCACGGCTGGCTGCTGCTGCAGATGGTCGCGTTCGCCGCCAGGCGCATCAAGTTCGTCTAGCTGCTACGCTCTCGGCCGGGCCAACGA